>CATNDK010000241.1 GCA_950096585.1 Thalassococcus halodurans
GAACCGATTTTTATGGTTTACAAGATGCCATTAACGCGTCGGTCAACGGCGATGAGGTTGTGGCCGATCCGCAGATCTATTTTGAGACGATTGACTTTATTGACAAGGCCATCACTCTGCGCAGCGTCAGCGGCGAGCATGTGACGCTGAACATCCACACCGGTCCGTTGATAGGGACCGGAGGCACGTTCGAGGATGTCGTCGACTGGCGGGTGATCGGGTTTGCGCCGGATGATGATGTCGCCGTTCTCCAGCATCTCGGGCGGGTGATAGAGCGTCCAGTCCTCGACCTGCTCCAGGATCTCGCCCAGCGCGGGGCCCATCTCGGCAGCGAAATCGCGCATCATGGGCTGCATCTCGCGCAGGGTCTTGTCCATCTCCTCCAGCGCCGGTTCCATCTCGGTCATCAACCCGCGCAGAAAGAGCTTGGCCCCCTCCTCCATCAGGTTCAAACCATCCGGTTCTTCCTCGGCGGCCAGCGGCGCGGCGACAAGGGTCAGGACGAGGGCGGGCATGGCAAGCTGTTTCATGCCCTTAGATATAGGCAGGACCCGGGGCGCTGGGAAGGGTTCAGAGGTCGATGTCCAGCGTGACGGGGAAATGGTCCGAGGCCACCAGCAACGAGGCACGCAGGGCCTCGTCCTGCCAGCATTCCGCATCGTCGAATGGATGCCAGATGCGCCAGCGCGGGTTCCGCGCCCGAAGACCCGGGGAAATCATCACGTAGTCCAGCAACGCCTGGAGATAGCGCTTCTCGTCGTAAAGGAAAAAGCGCGCGGTCGTGGGCTGCGCCCCCAGCCGCCGTTGCAGCGCCTCGGCCGCGTGCGGATCGTAAAGATGCATCTCTGCGCCGTCACCATCGCCCAGGAGGATCTCGACCGAACTGCGCCCGAAGAGGCCCTCGTAGCTGTCCAGACCGGGACCGTCGTTCAGGTCGCCCATCAGCACCAAGTCCTCGCCCGCCGCCAGGTGCGCCGCTATCCGCCGGCGCAGCCAGACCGCTTGGGCCAGTTGCTTGCGGCGGTTGGCGATGGCCAGTCTCATGACCTCTTCACGGCCCTTCGCCCCGTGCGGCGCCTTGGATTTCAGATGCGCGCCGACAATGCGCAGGCTCTCGCCGCTCATGGTCTCGACCGCCAGTTCCAGCGGCGGCTTGGAAAAGGCCACGCGGTCGGCACGGGCATCGATGTCCAGATCGATCTCGAACTCGGTGTCAAAGCGCGGCGCCGCCTTGCTGTCCTGCGGATCGTGGCGCACGCGCAGCTTGTCCGCATCGTACAGCAGCGCGATTTCCTGCTGGGTGGTGTTCGGAAAGCCCGTAATCGCCGATGTCGCCCGCAGCCCATACCGGTCTGCGAAATTCACCAAGGCCTTTTCCGTAGACCGACGCCGGTTCGTATCCGGTGCTTCGATGATCATGATCGCGTCGGCATCCAACCGTTGGAACACCAAACCCAACGCATCCAACTGTTCACGCCGCGTGATATTGCGTCGCGCGCTCCATTCCTGATTTTCCTGAAGGTTGCCATCATCATCGAAAAGCGCGTCAAACCATTCGACGTTATAGGTAACCAACCGCATGTATTTATTCCTTAGGCCGCGTGGCGGGACGAGATTTCTTCCCACGCATTATTGATCGCGATCAGGCGCTTTTCCGACATCTTGATCGCCTCTTCCGGAACGCCACGGGCGATCATCTGGTCAGGGTGGCTTTCCACTACCAACCGCCGCCATTTCTGTTTGATCTCGTCAATCGGGGTGTCCGGTGTAACGCCCAGCACATTGAAGGGATCAGGCTTGGCATCAGGCACAAAACGGCAGCGCAGACCGGCGAACTGGCGTTCGGTCAGATCAAAAATTTCGGCCACACGTTCAAGGAAACTGTCTTCGTTCGGATGATAGGTACCGTCCGCCATCGCGATGTGGAACAGCCCCTCCATCAAGTCGATCAGTACGCTTTGATCGGTCTGGAACATGGCGCGGATGCGTTTGGCGTATTCTTCGAAGCCTGCCACGTCCTGACGGGCAAGGTTGAACACCCGTGCTGCGCCTGCCTCGTCCTCGGGCGCGATGTGGAACACCTCGCGGAAGGCCATGACTTCGGATCGGGTCACAAGGCCGTCGGCCTTGGCCATCTTCGCTGACAGGGCAATCACCGCGATTGTAAAGGCCACCGACTTTTCAGGCGGAGTTTTCAGGCGTTCGAACACCTGAGACAGCCCTTCGCCTTTGGCAAGCGCGGACAAGGCATCGGATATGCGGGACCAGATCGACATGCCCATTCTTTACGCCATCAGCCCACGGTTGTCAGTCGGAAGTCACAAGAATTTCTGCATCAGCACAAGATCCATCCAGCGGTCGAATTTGAACCCGACCTCGGGAAGGATGGCGACATGTTCAAAGCCTATCGCCCTGTGAAACGCGACACCTGCCGGATTCTCTTCGCTGATTCCGGCCCAAAGGGAATGGATGCCTTGCGCTTTGGCATGCGCGCATAAAACGTCCATCAGCGCCCTGCCCGCGCCGCGTCCCGAGAAAGCGGGATCAAGCTGGATGGTGTGCTCTTTGGTGCGTGCATAGCCAACGCCCCCCCGAAACGCGCCGTAAGTGGCAAAACCGCCGATGGTGTCACCGTCTGAGGCAACCCAGAACGCGCCGGATTTGGATGCAATGTCGGCGGCGACGTCTTGGTCGGTCTTTTCTTGCGAATTGAACGTTACGGCTGTGTGCCTGATGTAATGGTTCCAGATCGCAGCAATTGCAGGTGCATCGTCCGAGGTGGCCGCGCGGATAATCAAGTCAGTTGGCATTTAAAGGGTCCGTTAAAATCCGCGCAAAGGTGCGGAGAGTCTCCGGTTTCAAACCTGATGCGATCATCATTCAGGTGCGGCGCAAGAATGCTTTGCAGCTTTGATGCCGCTGGATGCGTGATGGTTAGAGTGGTCAGTGCCCACTCTTGTCCCGCAAGCGCGACACCTGGCAACACCGGCGTCTGCCATTCAATCAGTGCTGGGAAAAGACCGTCGAACGGAAGAAAGCCATCAGTCGGCACAAGCATACGCCATTTCAAATCTCCACGCTCGACATCAACGATGCGCGGCTCGACTGGTAACTGCGCGACGGCGGTTTCGATATCGGCCACCCGACACACCCATTTGTCCAGACGCGGCGGACCGCTGAAGTGATCCAGACCGAACCAGCGCGCATCATGGGGCGGCGGGGCATCGGGATCTGTTGCGATGGCCTCAAGATAGAGGTCATCGCAAAGCCCCATCAGGCGATTGTGGGTGCCAAAGCGGGCATGCTGCCCGCCTGCGCCCATCGTGCAATCAAAGACACCTTCGACATGCTCGACCGCCGATTTTAGATCGGCACCAAGTACAGCGAGGTGATCCAGAACCAGCATTACCGCGCCTTGAACAAACCGCCCAAGATGCCACGAACAATGCGGCGACCCGTGGTGCCTTTGAGTTCCTTCACAACGACCTTGGCAATAGCCGCGCCAAAACCTTCTTCCTTCTTGCGCGTCTTGCGCACAGGTTCCGAGGTCGAACGCCCAACGCGCGTTCCGCTGTAACGGCGACCGGCATTATATTCGCGCTCGGCTGCCTCCATTTCCTGTTCGCGCTTTTCCTGCTCTTCGGCTTCCGCAGCGGCCTTTTCGGCCCGCTCTTTCAACATTTCATAAGCTGATTCACGATCCACTGTCGTTTGGTATTTCAGCCCCAAATCAGATGCGGACATGATCGCCGCCCGTTCCGCAGCACCAATCGGCCCAAGCTGGGATGACGGCGGACGGATCAACGTACGTTCGACGATCCCCGGCACACCCTTTTTCTGAAGCATGGATGTAACAGCCTCGCCAACACCAACTTCACGAATGGCCTCTTCCGTGTCGAAGCGCGGGTTTTCGCGGTAGGTTTCGGCGGCCATACGCAACGCCTTTTTATCGCGTGCCGTAAAAGCCCGCAGGGCGTGCTGTACGCGGTTGCCCAACTGTCCAAGAATATCTTCCGGAACGTCGTCGGGGTTCTGCGTGATGAAATAGACGCCGACACCTTTAGAACGGATCAGGCGGGCCACCTGCTCGACTTTATCAACCAGCGCTTTGGGTGCGTCTTCAAACAGAAGGTGCGCTTCGTCAAAGAAGAAGACCAGCTTGGGTTTGTCCGGATCACCGACTTCGGGCAGTTCTTCGAACAGCTCCGACAGCAGCCACAACAGGAACGTCGCATAAAGACGCGGCGATCCCATCAGCTTGTCGGCGGCAAGGATGTTCACCTGACCACGGCCATCAGCACCGACCCGCATAATATCGCTCAGATCAAGTGCGGGTTCGCCAAAGAACTGTGTGCCCCCTTGGTTTTCCAGAACCAGAAGACGGCGCTGGATCGCGCCCACCGACTGGACCGAGATATTCCCGTAACGCAGGGACAAGTCCTGACGGTTTTCACCGACCCAGACCAGAAGCGACTGTAAATCGCGCAGGTCCAGGAGTGGCAGGCCTTCTTCATCGGCTACGCGGAACGCGATGTTCAGGATACCTTCCTGCGCCTCGGACAACTCCATCAGGCGAGAAATCAGCAAAGGCCCCATTTCGGCAACCGTCGTACGAACGGGATGCCCCTGTTCGCCGAACAAATCCCAGAACGTGACCGGAAATGAATCGTAGCCGAAATCGTCAAACCCGATCTTGGTGGCGCGTTCCATAAAGGGCGTGTGCAGCTTGTGGGTTTCTGTGCCTGCCTTGGCCAGACCGGACAGATCGCCTTTGACGGCGGACATGAAAACC
>CATNDK010000242.1 GCA_950096585.1 Thalassococcus halodurans
GGGCATTGTCACGCGCGCCAACCCCAAAAGCGCAACGGCCCTAACGGTGGAAGACGGCCAGCGCAAGGTTGCTCAGAGCGATGCCTATCAGACGGGTCTTGTCGAGCTTCAGGATGCGTCCAGTCAGGCCATTGTTGATGCATTGCCAGACCGTCAGCCGCAAAACATATTGGATTATTGTGCAGGCGGGGGCGGCAAATCGCTGGCTCTGGCGACCCGTTTTCCGGACGCGCGCATCATCGCGCATGACGCCTTTCCCCAACGAATGAAAGACATTCCGGCCCGTGCGTCCCGCGCTGGGGCGACCGTTACAATAGCAAACAAACCCGAGGGCCGGTTTGATCTGGTTTTCTGCGATGTGCCCTGTTCCGGAAGCGGCACGTGGCGTCGCGCACCAGAAGCCAAATGGCGGTTCAGCCCAGAGGATCTGCAGGACCTTGTCAGAACGCAGGCGGAAATCCTGCTCATTGCATCTGAGCTGGTGTCAGAGGGCGGCTTACTGGCCTACGCCACCTGCTCCATTCTGGACGACGAAAATACCAAGAAAATTGACCATTTTCTGGCGGACAACCCGCAGTGGCATGTTTTGAAGTCGGAATTCTATTTGCCTGATGCTGACGGCGATGGTTTTTTCGTAACAATCCTTACCAGAGATTAACAGATCATTAGCAACTATAAGTTGATATCGCCAAGATAGAGCCTAACGTGGTCTCTATCTTGGGGTGGAAGTTCATTTGCCTCGACTGAACTGGACGTGGGCCTGAACGACATGATGAAATCGACCGCAAAGAATATCGAAAGTTCCCAGCTGCGCGGCGTTTATTTTCTTCTGTTTTTGTCTGGGGTTCTGGCTGTCGGTGGCAGCGTCGTCGTACCGCAAATTGACGGCTTGCTTTTGTTGATCGGCGGCGCGGCCTTCACCTGCCTTATCTGTTTTGCGTTTTATGCCGCTGTGCAGGGGATGTTTCAGCGCGGCATCTTTCTGGCGGCCAAAACCGCGGCGGAACTAAGTGCATCGCCGGTTTTGTTGACTGACAAAAATGCCTTTGTCGTGTTTCAGAACAAGGCTGTGCAGGATGAATTCGGTGATTGTCTGGATGCACCGATTGCACAGGCTTTGGATGATGATCTTATCGAACCGCTGCCTGCAATTGCGCAACTCCTTCAGGACGTTAAGGGAAATGGCGCCGCGTCGCAGGAGTTTCTGACGGACGGCGGACAGCTTAAAGTCCATGTGCGCAAAATCGGGCGCCGGTATCTGTTGTGGCAAATCCAGCGCAGCGAAGCAGGCTCTGGTGGTGCGTTTTTGCCCAGTATCTCGGTGGGGCGCCACGGTGTTGTTTTATCCATGAACACCCAGGCGCGCGCGCTTTTCGGGATGCGCGTGCACCGGCTGGACCAGATTGCACCAGTCAATGCATTCCGCGACGGGCAAATTGTTGAACTGGTGACGAAGGATGGGCAGAAGCAGACCTTTATCACCAAATGCGTTGCCCGCGCCGTGGGGCGAACCGAATTTATCTTGGTGGAACATCAGGTCAGCGATTGCATGTCGCAGGTCGATTGCGACAGCCTGCCCATCGGCCTTTTGACGATCTCGCGCGAAGGGATCATCACAATGGCGAACAGCCGCGCGCGGATTTTGTTGAACCAAAGCGACGTTCAGGGTGGCCCGCTGGCCGCCTATTTCGAAGGTCTCGGGCGGTCGATCCCTGACTGGATTTCGGATGCCTATGCCGGTCGTGGGCTGAACAAATCCGAATTTTTGCGCGTGTCACGGGATGATCGCGAAGTCTTCGTTCAAGTATATCTCAGCCGGATCGAAGATCAGGGTACGGAAAAACTGATTGCGCTTTTGAATGATGCGACAGAGTTGAAGACCCTTGAACGACAATTCGTGCAAAGCCAGAAGATGCAGGCGATTGGTCAGTTGGCGGGTGGTGTTGCGCATGACTTCAATAACCTTTTGACGGCAATATCAGGGCATTGCGACCTGATGTTGTTGCGTCATGACAAGGGCGGGCCAGATTATCCGGATCTTGTCCAGATCCACCAGAATGCCAATCGCGCCGCTGGACTGGTCGAGCAGCTTCTGGCGTTTTCGCGCAAGCAAACGCTACGCCCCGAGGTTCTGGACCTGAGGGATACCCTGTCCGATCTGACGCATCTATTGAACCGGCTGGTTGGGGAAACGGTGTCACTTCAATTGAAGCATGACCCGCTGTTGCCCCCCATCCGCGCAGACCGTCGCCAGATCGAACAGGTGCTTATGAACCTTGTCGTGAACGCGCGCGACGCGATGGCGAATGGTGGCAAGATTGTTATCGAAACCGAAAAAACCGTGCTGGACGAACCACTGGTCCGCAATCGCGCGAGCGTGCCCCCGGGTGAGTATGTCTTGGTGCAGGTCATTGATGAAGGCGAAGGCATCCCCGAAGACCTTCAACAAAAGATATTTGAGCCCTTTTACACCACGAAACGCACAGGCGAGGGCACGGGGCTGGGCCTGTCTACGGTCTACGGGATCGTCAAACAGTCTGGCGGCTACATCTTTGTGAATAGTGAAATGGGCAAGGGCACGACGTTCCAGATTCTGTTTCCGGTCCATTCAGGGCCTGCCATCAGCCCTGTCGCGGAAATGCCCGAGCCTGTGCGAATGCCGACGAAGGCCGGACAGGGCGTCATCCTGTTGGTCGAGGACGAAGCGCCCGTGCGCGCATTTGCATCGCGTGCGTTACGCCTGCGGGGCTATACGGTGATCGAAGCAGAGTCGGCGGAGGCGGCCCTGAGCACTCTGGCCGACGGAACGTTGCACATTGATCTGTTTGTGTCCGACGTGATCATGCCCGGCATGGACGGGCCGACATGGGTGCGCAAAGCACGCGAGATGCGGCCCGATGTAAGCGTTGTGTTCGTGTCGGGGTATGCCGAAGACGCATTCGGGGGCGCAGCCCAGGACATGGAGAAAGTCACCTTCCTGCCCAAGCCATTTTCGCTGTCAGCCCTGACTGACACAGTCAGCAAGGCTTTGGGTTAGATCGTGATGAATTCTATCACTTCACCGGCTTTTTGCGGGGGATCGTGAGGCGCGCGAACGGCAAGCGCGTTCGAGGCGCTCAGGACGCTCAACAACGCGCTGTCCTGACGATCAGCGACGTGAAGCCCTTCTGCTGCCAGATGCGCGCGCATGTAGTGTTCGCGCGGGCCGTTCTGGCCGATATCGTTCAGCAACAGACCCTTTTGACGTTGCACCGGTGCAGCGGGCAGGCCCATCATCGCATGCAGCAAAGGAACTACGAAAATCCGGCCGCAGACCATCGCCGACACCGGGTTGCCGGGAAGGCCAACCATCATCGCATTGTTCAATCGACCCGCCATCAACGGTTTGCCGGGGCGCATGGCAACCTTGTAAAAACTACGTTCAAGCCCCAAACCTTCGGCGGCCTGTGCCACCAGATCGTGGTCGCCTACAGACGCACCGCCGATGGTGATCACCAGATCAGCATCTTCGACGAAGCCAAGCACAGTTTGCAGTGAATTGATCGTGTCGCGGGCGATCGGCAGCAGACGAACATCAGCGCCGGCCTTGCTCAGCATCGCGTGCAGACCAAAGGTGTTGGATGCGATGATCTGGTCAGGGCCGGGCGTTTCGCCGGGCATCACCAGCTCATCGCCCGTGGAAATCAGCGCCACTTCCGGGCGCTTGGACACAGTTACTTCGGCACAGTTCATCGAGGCCATTAGCGCCAGATCATTCGGCGTGATCCGCATCGGGGCCTTCAGAGCGAACCCTTCGGCAAAGTCATTGCCCGCAGGGCGGATATAGGATTTCGCGTCGGCATCGGGTTTGATGGTGATCTGGTCGCCGATACGATCCACGTCTTCCTGAATGACAATCCGCGTCGCACCTTCGGGCACGGGCGCGCCTGTAAAGATGCGCACAGCCTGACCAGAGGCGACTGATCCGCCAAAAGCATGGCCCGCAGCGCTTTCGCCAATGACGGTCAGCGTGTCGCCGGTTTCGGCGGACACAACGGCGTAGCCATCCATAGCGGACGCCGGAAAGGGCGGCTGGTTGCGCGTGGACACGCAATCGGCCCGCAAAACGCGGTCATGCGCCTGAAGCAAAGGTACCGTTTCTGTCGGCAGGGTTTGCGACAGTGAAAACAGGTGATCCAGAGCTTCGTTGACGGAAATCATTTTGCTTCGTAACGGCCTGATTTTCCACCGTCTTTCAGGGTAACGCGCACACCGCCGATCTCCATCGCTTTATCGACGGCTTTGGCCATATCGTACACTGTCAGTGCCGCTGTCGATACTGCTGTCAGCGCCTCCATCTCGACACCGGTCTGACCGGTTGTCTTGACGGTTGCTGTAATCCGAATACCAGGCAGGTCCGCATCAGGTGTCAGTTCGACAGCGACCTTTGTGATGGGCAGAGGGTGGCACAGAGGGATCAGATCAGGGGTTTTCTTGGCACCCATGATACCCGCCAGACGCGCGACACTGATTACGTCGCCTTTCTTGGCGCGGCCTTCGGTGATGATGTCATAGGTGGCTTGCGCCATCTTGACCCAACCTTCCGCCGTCGCGATCCGCGAGGTGTGCTCTTTGTCGGAAACATCCACCATGTGGGCATCGCCCTTGGCGTCGAAATGGGTCAATTCAGCCATGTTACATCACCGGTTCAGCTAGCAGGGCACGGGTGGCCGCGGTTACATCATCTTGCCGCATCAGGGACTCCCCGATCAGGAAGGTGCGCGCACCACAGGCCGCCATGCGGG
>CATNDK010000243.1 GCA_950096585.1 Thalassococcus halodurans
CCCTCTCAACACGATTTTATCGGGGGATTGCATTGATATAATGCGGTCCCTGCCGGAGAATTCTGTCGATCTGATTTTTGCAGATCCGCCGTATAATCTTCAGCTGAAAGGGCAGCTTCACCGCCCTGATAACTCGCGTGTTGATGCCGTGGATGACCACTGGGACCAGTTTTCCAGCTTTGGTGCCTATGATGAGTTCACACGCGAATGGCTGGCGGCGGCCCGTCGTCTTCTGAAACCGAATGGCGCGATCTGGGTCATCGGTTCCTATCACAACATCTTCCGCGTGGGATCCGCGCTTCAGGACGCAGGTTATTGGATTCTGAACGACGTGGTCTGGCGCAAGTCGAACCCGATGCCGAACTTCCGCGGCAAGCGTTTCACTAACGCGCATGAGACAATGATCTGGGCGTCCAAATCTGAGGGTGCCAAGTACACCTTCAACTACGAGGCGCTTAAATCCCTGAACGAAGGCATCCAGATGCGTTCTGACTGGGTTCTGCCGATTTGCAACGGTGGCGAACGCCTGAAAGACGCCAATGGCGACAAGGCACACCCGACGCAAAAGCCGGAATCCCTGCTGCACCGTGTTCTGGTTGGTTCGACCAACCCCGGTGATGTGGTTCTGGACCCGTTCTTTGGCACAGGCACAACCGGTGCCGTCGCCAAAATGCTGGGCCGTGACTGGATCGGCATCGAACGCGAAGCCGCCTACCGCGAAGTCGCGGAAAAGCGCATCGCGAACATCCGCAAATTCGACAAGGCCGCGCTGGAAGTGACCCGCGCAAAACGCGCCGAGCCGCGCGTGCCGTTCGGCCAACTGGTGGAGCGTGGCATGCTGCGTCCGGGCGAAACGCTTGTGTCCCCGTCTGGCAAAAGCGCCAAGGTGCGTGCAGACGGCACTCTGGTCGGTCTGGACGTCAAAGGCTCGATCCATCAGGTCGGCGCCCATCTGGAAGGTGCACCGTCGTGCAACGGCTGGACCTACTGGCACTTCAAGAAAGACGGCAAAACCGTTCCGATCGACGTCCTGCGCCAGCAGATCCGCGCCGAGATGGAAGACCGTCCGAACTAAGCCGAAAACACAGAATAGTTTACCGCCCGCGTCCGTAGCCGCCTACGTGACGCGACCTTCCCCGCCTGTCTGTCAGGCGGGGCTTTTTGGTTTGGGCAGGCAAATGCGACAGCTATGTGTTTGATTGTTCATCACATCTGATCCTTTGAATGAAAAATCGCAGTTTGGCCCTAATTTAGGCACAAAAATTGAAGATGACGGTGCGGAAGACGGAAAATTGGATATCTAAAGAGGGTTCTCATGCTCAAATTTACAACTTCGACGACGGCACTGATTTTGGGTCTGGCACTGGCAACAACTTCGGTTTCTGCACAAGAAACAACTGAAGAGCCGACGCCGACAGAGGAACAGACGCCGACTGAAGAGCTGGATACAAATGACGACGGTCAGCTGACGTTCGACGAGATCGACACAGACGACGACGGCGAACTTGATGAAGAAGAGCTGACACATGCCTTCGGTCCCAACGCGACACGCGCCCTGCTGAAATTTGACGCGGATGGCGACGGTATCGTGACCCTCGATGAAGTGCGTGCAGGCAACAACGCTGGCGGCAACAGCGAAGCCGCCAAAGCGCGCAACGCAGAACGCAAAGCCGAGCGTGACGCCGGTGCCACAAGCCGTGACAGCGGCGACAAAGGCAACCGTGGCGGTGGCAACGGTGGTGGAAATGGCGGCGGCAACGGTAACGGCGGCGGCAATGGCGGTGGAAACGGTGGCGGCAACGGTAAAGGCCGCAACTAAATCGCACTAGCGACAGATCGTCAGACATCTTTGGGCACGCCGCGTTGATCAAAACGCGGCGTGTTTTCTTATTTAGGAAGGACACGCAGTGTGCAGGGTTCAGATCAGGGTCTGCGCATAGCTTTCCAGTTGGCGCGCCACCGTTCCCCAGCCGTCGAAAAACCCCATGTCCTTATGCGCTTTGCACGCTTCGGCAGATCGGTGCCGCGCCGTCACGGTGTAAAGCGTTCCGCCATCGGTATCGGCCAGATCGATGATTGCCGTCATGAACGGGTCGGCTGCGGGCTTCCAACCTTCTTGATAGGCGTCGGTGAAGACAAGTTTCTCGTCCGGAACAATCTCAAGAAAGACGCCTTCGTTGGACATCGAATTCCCCTCGACATTCATAACGGTGTTGAACCGTCCGCCCACGCGAAGATCGATATCGCAGGATTCAACAAAATGGGGTTTGGGAACGAAGAATTCTTTGAGGTGCTGGGGCTGTGTCCAGCACTGCCAGATCACGGCCCTAGGGGCGTTCAGGGTCAGAGAAAAGCTCAGGTCGGTCTCGGGGTCCAGAATCATATTTGCGCTCCAGCGGCAAAATTTCTGATCCGAGCATGACAGAGAGTTGGTCAAAGAAAAGGGGTGAGTGAGATTTCCGGGACCTTCTTTAGGGGCCCATAGTTGGGCAGATCCGTGCAAGTCGCGATTTGTGCACATAGCGGGGTTGCCTTGACGTTGACCCGGCCTTCGGATCAGGTGCCCCAAACACAGGGCAGAGGGCTTTATGGATATTCGTGCAATCTTTATGGGGCTGGCCTTTGCTTTGATGTGGTCGTCGGCCTTTGCCTCAGCCCGTATCATCGTCATGTCGGCCCCGCCCTTGGCAGCCCTTTCCCTGCGCTTCCTGATATCGGGCGTTCTGGCCATCCTCATTGCCCGCGCGCTTGGCCAGAACATGAACCTGACGCGGTCGCAATGGCGCGGCGTGGTGATCTTCGGTCTGTGCCAGAACGCGCTCTATCTGGGTCTGAACTTTGTCGCGATGCAAACGGTCGAGGCATCTTTGGCGGCCATCATCGCATCAACCATGCCGCTGATCGTGGCCTTTGCAGGATGGGCTTTCCTTGGACAGCGCCTTCCCTTGATGGGCGTGATCGGCCTGTTTGCTGGTGTTGCGGGCGTTTTGCTGATCATGGGGATGCGTGTGACCGGTGGGGTCGATCTGATCGGTCTGGCGCTCTGTGTGATCGGTGCGGCGTCTTTGGCGGTGGCCACGCTGACGGTGAAGTCTGTCACCGCTGGGGGCAATGTTTTGATGATTGTGGGCTTACAAATGCTGGTCGGCTCTGCCGCCCTGATCGTGCCGTCGCTGGTGTTTGAGACACTGACGTTCGAACCGTCGTGGACCCTGCTGGCGGCCTTTGCCTATACGACGCTGGTTCCGGGCCTGTTGGCCACTTTGGTGTGGTTCCTGTTGGTGGATCGCATCGGCGCGGTCAAGGCCGCGACCTTCCACTTCCTCAACCCGTTTTTCGGCGTGGCGATTGCTGCGGTTCTGCTGAACGAAAACCTCGGGATGTGGGACGTGATTGGCGTTGCGATCATCGCGGCGGGCATTCTGGCGGTCCAATTGGCCCGCCAGTCCAAAGCCTAGTAGTCCTTTTCGAAATACACACCCACGCCGGTATTCCCGTCCGAGGCAACCGTGCCACGGGCGGTGATGTTGGGCGTCACTGTCAGGTTCAGGTTGATTTCAGATGTCCCGTCGCTGCCCACCGTAACGTCGGTATAGGTGCGATCATTGATGTATTTGCCCAGCTGAAGCTCGGTCGTGCCGTCCTCAGAGGTCTGGACATCCAGATCGTCCAGGCCCGTGCTCATCCGGATGTTGTCGATGATTGAATTGCCACTGCGCCCTGCCAGCGTATTCAGCGCGGCGGCGATACGCAGCGCTTGCAGGCCCGAGATTTGGGTCAGGTCGCGACCGAACAGAAGCAGGGCCAGAACCTCTTCCTCGGGGCGGTCGGGGCTTGAGGTGAAACTCACCTCGGGGTCAGATACCGGGCCGACGATATTCACCTGAATTTCGGTATCCGCACGGGACGCATCGGCGCGTACCTGCAGGTAGGGATCAAGATCGCCCTGCAGGACGATTGAGGCCTCGCTTAGCGTCAGGCGTTGACCAAGGATATCCAGACGACCGCGGATCAGATCGAAGCGGCCCGTTGGCGTGACGTTCTTCAAACTGCCGCCAACACGCACCTGACCGCCGAGTTCGGCGTCCAGTCCGCGACCACGCACGAAAATCCGCGACGGCGCGTTCACAGTCACATCTAGCGGATAATCCAACAGGCCTTCAGGCTTCGCCTCTGCTGTGTCCAGCAGACCGGCCCGCGCGCGGGACGTGCGCACTGCGGCGGGTTCGTTGACATGTGCCAACTGGAAGGTCAGCGCAGTTGAGCCGGTGCCGCCCGACGGAACCCGCAGTTCGGTTTGCCCCAGATCGACTGTGCCCGACAGGCGGGCCGTCGACGCCAGCGGACCGTTCAGATTAAGCCGCCCTTCGACAGTTGTTGCATAGAGCGACGGGTCTTCGAACCCGAGGCTGCGCAGACGGATGTTCAGATCGCCGTTAAAGGGGGCTTCCAGCGACACAGGTCCATTCCCCTGTACCCGCCCGCCGGTGGTTGACCGGCCCTCTACGTCGATCTGCGCACGGCCTGCGTTCAGATCGATCGTTGCTGTCAGCGGATCAAACGCCAGCGCTTGGGTCGGGACAGTAAGGCTTGCGTTCTCAGTGGCGATGCGCCCGCTGAGAGACGACAGCTGCAAAGGACCGTTCAGGCGCAAATCAAAGCGGCCCGTGCCGGATACAACGTTCGGGGTCAGCGCAAAGTTTGCCAGCCCGAGAGGCGCATTGCCGTCAATCGTCAGGTTCGCTGTGCTGCCATCCTGTGCGACGGTGCCGTTGATCGTG
>CATNDK010000244.1 GCA_950096585.1 Thalassococcus halodurans
GGAAGGACAGGTTCTCGGCCACCGTCATGTGCGGAAACAGCGCGTAGTTCTGGAACACCATCCCGATGCCGCGTTTGTGCGGAGGAATGTTGTTGATCGATACGCCGTCCAGTTTGATTTCGCCGTATGTCGCGGTTTCAAAACCTGCCAGCATCATAAGACATGTCGTCTTACCGGACCCTGACGGCCCAAGCATTGTCAGAAACTCGCCCTTGGGCATCGAAAGGTTAAGATCTTTGACGACCAGATTCTCGCCGTCATAACTCTTTTGCACTCGTTCAAACGCAACGAATGCGTCGGTCTCAGCCGTATCCGCCAATCTCTTGGCTCCCTGTTTTTGTTTCGCGATTTATTCGCTCTATTGCCCAAGACTAAAGCGCGTGCCCGTCAGTGTTGCAACTATTTAGGCAAGAATTGCTGGATCATTGCACAAACAAGGGAAATTCGAACAGAAAAGCGAAGCATCGCAGGTCAAAAACGACACTCAGCTACGAGAGGCGGCCACTTGTCCCGAGTCGGTTTTGACTGCTTTTTGATCAAAAACCACAAATGTAACCCAACCATGACGCGCATCACTCCGGAATCGAACCCCATAAAAGCGTGACGCCCCGCGAACGGAGCGCCATCTGGAGGAAAAAGATTCGGGGTGGGTTAGCCCAGACCGCCCGGATACCAGCCACCGATTTTGACCTCGGCATCGGTGACCATTTCGGCAAATGCCTTGGGGTCCTGTGTGCCGCCATCACGACCACGGAAGTGGTAGGGGTAGACGACCTTGGGCTGGAACGTGTTCACCGCATCGGCAGCCGCCGTCGCATCCATCGTAAACGGCAGGTTCATACAGACAAATGCCATGTCGATATTTTCCAGCGCACGCATTTCGGCCGTATCTTCGGTATCGCCGGACACGTAGATGCGGAAACCGTCAAACGTCATGACATAGCCGTTGTCACGCCCCTGCGGGTGAAATTTTTCGCGGCCTTCGGTGATGTTATACGCGGGGATCGCATCAAAAGTGACGCCTTCCCAATCCGTTGTCGCGCCATTGGCAACGCTGGTTGCGCGCGATTTAAGGTTCTCGGGCAGCTTTTCATACACAGCCGGGTTTACGATGATCGGTGTCGTGTCGGATGAAATCGCCGTTAACGTATCGGCATTATAGTGATCGCCATGTTCATGGGTAATCACAATCAGATCGGGATCCGGCATGTCATCATAGAGCGACGGATCACCGACGGTATCGACGTAGATAACACCTTTGGGCGTTTCCAGAACGATGGACGCATGTTCGACCGGATGCACAACAAACATTCCCGCATCGGTTTCAAAGCTGTCAGCGCTATGCGCGGCAGCACGCACTGCGTGCGGCAAAACGATGGTTCCGGCAACAGCGGCAGTACTCGTAATAACAAAGTGACGACGAGAGAGGTTCATGGATACAATCCTTTGCTATAATTCTTGGACTAGGCACAGTTAGTGCAGGTCAGCGCAGAAGCAATCGCCGCAATTCGTGGTCTTTGTTTCGAAAACCGGTCATAATCTGACCAAAATCTAACTCTAGAGACAAAGAGACTGGTCAAATGGCCAGATAAGGTAGCAGCAGGGCCTAGCATGCTTGAGTTCGAGAACGTCAGTAAGTCCTTTTGGACGGGATCACACCACAAAGTGATCTTGGATCGCGCGACTTTCCGCGTCGATCTGGGCGAGTCTTTGGGCATTCTGGCGCCGAACGGCACAGGCAAAACCACGCTGGTGCGCATGATGTGCGGCCTGGAAAAACCGGACGAGGGCGAAATTCGCCGCAATTGCCGGATTTCCTTTCCTCTGGGGTTCATGGGCGGCGTTGTGAACCGACTGTCGGCCCGCGAAAACGCCCGCTACATCGCACGGCTTTATGGTCTGGACCCTGATTATGTCGAAGCCTTCTGTCGTTGGCTTTGCGATCTGGGCGAATACTTTGACCAGCCTTTGGGCGTTTATTCGTCGGGTATGAAGGCGCGGTTCACCTTTGCGCTGCTCCTTGCGCTCGATTTCGACATGTATCTGGTGGACGAGGGCATGCCCAATTCGACAGACGTCGAGTTCAATAAAAAAGCAGGGGATCTGCTGGCAGACCGGTTGGAGAAATCCACTCTGATCATCGTGTCACATCAGGCAGAAATCCTTGAGAAGTTTGTTAAAAAGGCAGCGGTCCTATCGGGCGGACACCTGCATATGTTCGATTCTCTAGAAGAGGCGAAGCAGTTATATGACTACGAAACCCAAAGCTAAGAAGTTCCGCATCCGGCGCAGCACGCCCGCGGACGCGGGTGAACCACAAGCTGCTACGCCGACGCCGACAACGGCGCCCCAAACGCCCCGCAGCTCTGCGGCCAGCGCGATTGATCAGGCGAATGTCGCATCGCCCACGCAGGTCGCCTCGGAAAGCGCGATCGACGCGATCCGCGCCGAGGGTCTGACAGGCCGCCAGTTGCGCATGGCCCGCCGCGTGGCCCAACGCCACGGGCTGTCGCCCACATCCGATTTCGACGCCGTCCGTCTGCTGCGGGCCCAAGGTATTGATCCGTTCCAGCAGGGCAACGCGCTTGAACTGGTGGTGGGTGATCCGAAAAAACCCGCCCAACCGGCCGCCGCCCCCGCCGATCGGCCTCAGGGACCGAAACGTACCAGCGTGGCAGGTGCCGCTGCAGCCGCCGTGGCCGCGAACCTGCAACATCAACAACAGCAACCCGGCGCACAGCAGGCACAACAACCGCCGCAGGGTGCCGTCCAATTGCCGCAACGGATTGCCACTGAAAAGCAGATGCTGCCTTCGACCGACACAATGAGCCCGTCCGAACGACGCGCGATCGAGATCATGAAGGTACAGAAGGACATCGCGAAACGCCGCCGCACCCGCTTGATGCTGCTGCTGACGCGTCTGGCGTTCTTCGTCATGCTGCCCACGATCATTGCGGGCTACTACTTCTATGCCGTCGCGACCCCGATGTATGCGACCAAGTCCGAATTCCTGATCCTGAAGAACGACTCGGCCGGTGGCGGCATGGGTGGTCTTCTGACAGGCACCCAGTTCGCCACGAACCAGGATGCGATTGCGGTGCAGTCCTATCTGACCTCGAAGGACGCGATGCTGCGGCTGGATTCCGATCTTGGGTTCCGCAGCCACTTTGCCGATCCGTCCATCGACCCGATCCAGCGTCTGGAAGAGGATTCGTCGAACGAAGAGGCCTACAAGGTTTATAAAAAGCGCGTTCAGATCGGCTATGATCCGACCGAAGGCGTCGTGAAAATGGAGGTCGCCGCAGCCGACCCCGAAATCGCCGCCGAATTCAGCCGCGTGCTGATCAGCTATGCGGAAGAGCGTGTCGACAACCTGTCGCTGCGCAAACGATCCAACGCTGTGGTCGACGCCGAAGAGGGTCTGGTCGACGCAGAAGCCGCCCGCCGTGAAGCACAGGAAAAACTGGTCCGCCTGCAAAACGAAGGCACCATCATCGACCCCGAAGCCAAGATCGGCGCACTGCGTGGGCAGATCAACAACATCGAAGTCCAGCTTCAGGAAAAAGAGCTTCAGTTGCAGGCCCTGCTGGACAACCAGCGCCCTAACCAAAGCCGTGTTGACGGTGCCCGTGGTGATATTCGTCGCCTTGAAGCGATGCTTCAGCAACTGACGACCGAGATGACCACGGCGACTGTGGGCGAGGATTCTCTGGCGGAAATCGCCGTGCGCATCCAACTGGCACAGGCCGACCTTGCGACCCGCGATATGATGTTACAGGCGGCTCTGGAGCGTCTGGAAACGGCCCGCGCCGATGCGACCAGTCAGGCACGTTACCTGACCACATCGGTTGTGCCCGTCGCCTCCGAAGACCCTGCCTATCCACGCAAGTTCGAGAATACGATTTTGTCGTTCCTGATTTTCTCGGGTCTGTACCTGCTGTTCTCGCTGACAGCATCGATCCTGCGGGAACAGGTGTCGTCCTGACCTTTCGGGACAGAAAAAATCCGGGTCGTGGCCTTAGATCGAGGCTGCGACCCGAAAGTTTTCTGGGATGGTATCGCGGCCGTCCAGCAGCAGATCGGCCATGACCTCGGACACTTTCGGTGCCATGCCAAAGCCGATCTTGAACCCGCCGTTGACAATGAAATGCCCGTCCCGATCCGGCCAAGCACCCAGCATCGGCGCGCGGGATTTGGCGCGGGGGCGCACCCCTGCCCAGCGTTCGACTACAGGCGCATCAGCGAGTTCCGGCAAAGCAGCGATGGCGCGATCGATCAGCGTGTCGCACTGGTCGTCTGTTGCGGTGGGACTGTCGAATTCCCGTTCGCTGGTTGATCCAATGGCAACCGTTCCATCAGCGTGTGGCACGATGTGCAAGCCATCGACAAACAACTGTGGCGCGTCCGGCGCGGCGTATTGGAACAAGACCGCCTGCCCTTTGATCCCCGCGCCCACGTTTTTGCCGACCCAAGTGTTCAGGTCCAACAACCCCTGCCAGCCTGTCGCCCAGACGACCAGCCCTTCGTCGGGCGCGTCCGTCACGACCTCGCACCCCTTGGCCTGCAAAGCCGCAACCAAAGCCGCGCAGGCACGGCGTGGGTGCATGCGGGCGGTTAGTGTGTCGTGGATCAATAGGCCGGACGGCGTGGCAGGCCGAAACGCACCTGCGGCGTCTGCTGGCTTTACGCCCCATTCCGCACGGCCTTTCCACAGGCTCTTGGCGTTTTCACCCCGCGTCCACGCCAGACCTTCGGCGGCGTCATCTGCAACGGG
>CATNDK010000245.1 GCA_950096585.1 Thalassococcus halodurans
CCCGGTCGGCGTCAAGCCGGAACAGATTGGGGCGGGGGTTGCCGGGCTGCGGCCTAAGCGTGACCGTGCCTGCCTCGACGAAGCCGAAGCCGAGCGCCAGCAGCGCATCCACCGCCTCGGCGTTCTTGTCGAAACCGGCGGCCAGACCAACGGGGTTGGGCAGGCCCAGACCCGCCACCTGACAGCGCAGCCGGTCCGATGTCAAAAGCCCAGGCGACGGCGCGACACCGGCCTGAAGGGCCTTGATGGCCAGCCCGTGGGCGGCTTCCGGATCGATCTGGTGCATGGCCTTCAAGCCAAGCTGTTCAAAGAATTTCATGCGAATTGGTCTTTCGTTTCGGACGGGGCGCAGCGGATCAGGCGGGATGTCAGAACCGCAGCCTGACGGTGAATCACCGCGCGTTGATAGTCGGGGTCTTTGACCATGGCCAGAAAGGCGTGGGCATCGGGATAGCGGGCGATAAACATAAAGTCCCATTGCTCATCGGATGGGCCGATCAAGGTGGCCTGATAGGCCCCGCGCCACAGGATCGATCCGCCAACGCGTTTCAAAACCGGCGCGCTGTCGCGGCCATAGTTTTCATAGGCTTGATGGCCGGTCAGGCTGTCGGCGGCCCAAGGATGGTCCGCAGGATAAGCCGCCTGATCCCGAACACGCACAAGGTTCAGCATTTCAATAGGGTGAACGCGGGGCAGCGATTTGAAAAGCTCGAACTGGGGACGGTCGGGATCAATGTAGGTCATGCGAATCCTTCGGGAAATTCGTGGCCGTCAGAACCAAGGGGCAGGGGTTTCGCCCAGAGCGCCTGATCATGGCGCAAAGGCGCGTAAAGATGCGGGAACAGTTGGTCGTTACGCGACTTTTCCCATTTCATCGCATCGCCCAGCTGGTCGGTATCATAGGCCAGAAGCATCAGGTTTTCTTCACCGGCGAAATGTTTGGCCGCGGTTTCGCGGGCCTGTTCGGCGGTGGAGAAGTGGATGTAGCCATCGGTGACATCGATGGGCGCACCTTGGGTTTCACCAAGGTTCTGAAGGTCTGCCCATTCGGCAGCGCGGAGAATTTTATAGATCAGCATAAGTCGGTGATGCCGCCTTGATCGCGCGGGGTCAAGCGGGCGCTCGCGTGGCAGTCAATCTGCCTGTTGTCATAGCAGTGTCATGGAAATCCGACATTTGACCGTAAGGTAAACTTTGACAGAATCCCTAGCACGAGGCAGGCTCCTTGTGTTCAACTTCCGACAGAGAGGACAGATATGTCTCTTCGCCTATTTACAAGCGCGGCAGCCTTGGCCCTGACAGCGGGTATGGCCCAAGCCGACTACACTCTACACGTCATTCATATTAACGATTTGCACAGCCGTATTGAGCCTATCAGCAAATACGATGGCACCTGCGATGCCGAGAGCAATGCCGAAGGCAAATGCTTTGGCGGCGTTGCGCGTGTTTACACCAAGATCAACGAACTGCGCGAGCAACTGGCCGGCGAGAACGTAATCGTTCTGGATGCGGGCGACCAGTATCAGGGCTCTTTGATGTACACCACGTACAAGGGTGACGTCGAAATCGAGATGATGAACAAGATCGGTTTCGATGCCATGGCCGTGGGCAACCACGAATTCGACGACGGTGACGAAGGTCTGGCCAAGCTGCTGGATGGCGCGTCTTTCCCGGTTCTTTCGGGCAACATCGATGTGTCGTCTTCCAACATCCTTGGCGGCAAGCTGAAGGACACCGTGATCCTTGAGGTTGGCGGCGAGAAAATCGGCATCGTATCGGCACTGGCGACCGATACTGTCGAAACCTCGAGCCCCTCTGCTGCTGTGATCTTCTCGGATGAGATCGAGAACCTGCAACAGGACGTCGCTGCGCTGACTGATGCGGGTGTCAGCAAGATCATCGCGCTGAACCACGTGGGCGTCACCAAGGACATGGCGATTGCCGAGGCCGTTGACGGTCTGGATGCGGTCGTGGGCGGCCATTCGCACACTAAGTTTTCCAACACCGAAGAAGGCGCAATGGCCTATCCGACCATGGTGGGCGACGTGCCTGTGGTGCAGGCCTATGCCTATTCCAAATACGTCGGTCACCTGACGCTGGTGTTTGATGATGCGGGCAACGTGACATCCGCCACAGGCGACACAATTCTGCTGGATGCCTCTGTTGCAGAGGACGAGGCCATCAAAGCGCGTATCGCCGAACTTGCAGGTCCGATCGAGGAAATGAAAACCCGCGTTGTTGCGGACGCTGGTGATGTAATCGTGGGCGACCGTGACGTTTGCCGTGCGATGGAATGTTCCATGGGCAACCTTGTGGCGGATGCCATGCTGGACCGTGTGAAGGATCAGGGCGTAGAGATTGCCATCCAGAACGGTGGTGGTCTGCGTGCGTCGATTGACGCGGGCGAAGTGACCATGGGCGAGGTTCTGACGGTTCTGCCGTTCCAGAACACGTTGTCCACGTTCCAGGTGACTGGTGAAACCATCGTGGCTGCGCTGGAAAACGGTGTGAGCCAGATGGAAGAGGGCGCTGGCCGTTTCCCACAGGTTGCTGGCATGAGCTTTACGGTTGATCCGTCGGCAGAAGCCGGTTCGCGGATTTCCGACGTAATGGTCGGCGGTGCGCCGATTGATCTGGGCAAGACCTATGGCGTTGTGTCGAACAACTATGTTCGCAACGGCGGTGACGGCTACAAGATGTTCGTAGACGCGATGAACGCCTATGACTTCGGCCCCGATCTGGCAGATGTGACAGCGGAATACATCGCGGCCAACGCGCCTTACACGCCTTACACAGATGGCCGTATCACAGTGAAATAATCTTCGGGTTTGATCGAAGGTTCAGGCGGCGCGAGGGACCCCTCGCGCCGTTTTTTATTTAGCGGTCGCGCTGGCGCGCGTCAGGTTTATCTCGTCCATCGCCTTTGGCGCTGGACTGCGGGCCGCCCTTGGCGATGATGTGCGGGGATTGCGCGTTTGGCGCGTGTGGGTAGGGTAGGGCGCATGTGTGGAAGATTTGCCGTTACCCTGCCGCAAGATGCGATGGCGCAGCTGTTTGAGGCGCGTCCTGCTAATGATTTGCCCGATGTTCCGAATTTCAACGTCTGCCCGACGAACGCGGTGCATGTGGTGCATAATCAGGGCGAGGGGCGCGATCTGGTGTCGATGCGCTGGGGGTTCATCCCGCATTGGTACAAATCGCCGACCGATGGACCGTTGTTGATCAATGCACGGTCTGAAACGATTGCCGAAAAGCCCGCGTTCCGCGCGGCCTGCCGTGAACGGCGTTGTTTGATACCGGCGACGGGATTTTACGAATGGACCAAAGATGATGAGGGCAAGCGGTTGCCGTGGTACATTCATTCCTCGGACGAAAAGCCGCTGGTTTTTGCCGGTGTCTGGCAGGATTGGGAGCGTGACGGCGAACATCATCGCACCTGTGCGATTGTGACCTGCAAGGCCAACCCGACCATGTCACAAATCCACGCGCGGATGCCGGTGGTTCTGACCCCTGATCAATGGGCTTTATGGCTGGGTGAAAATGGACATGGCGCAGCGCGTCTGATGACGGCTGCGCCAGATGATTTTCTTGATTTCTACCGTGTTGACCCGGCGGTGAATTCCAACCGCGCCAAGGGACCGGAGTTGATCACACCGATTGAGGTGTGATCGCAGCGATATCAGGCCGTCGATTACAGGCCGCCGACCTCGGATACCGGAACGCCGTCACCCAGACTGATGATCGGTGCGGGCACGCCGATTGCGAATTCGCCGGATGCAAACAGCGGCGAGGGGACTTCAACAAAAGAATCGGTCGTTTCGTTGATGTACAGCGCGTCATCAATGGCCGCTTGGTTGGCCAGAATTTCTTCATCCGTGTACTGCGAACGCGCGAAGAAATCCTCGAAAGATGCCGTCATGCCGCTGGTGATCACCAGTGTATAGCTGCTGAACGGTTCCATCTGGCCGGTGGACCAGGATTCGTCAGATGCACCAATGATGGCAACGCCTTCGCCCAGGTTATGGAAGTTGATGATGTCGCCCGGCTGCACGTATGTGATGGTCGGGAAAAAACCCTGACCCATCAGGGCCACTTCATAGGTTTCGGCCGCCGCTTGTTGCGTGAACAAGAGACCAAGGGCCAGAGCGTAACCGCCAGTTTTCCGCAGCATGCAGATTTCCTCTTTAATTACCGGCCCCCACCGATATTCAGAGACTGTCTTAAGTTTTAAATCTGTCAAAAGTTTGACACTTCTGACGAAAGTTTTTTACGCGCATTGGTGGTCTTGACCCCCTTTGCCGCCTAGACTAATCACATCCCGAGCGCGGGTATGGTGTAATGGTAGCGCCCTAGCCTTCCAAGCTAGTCGTGCGGGTTCGATTCCCGCTACCCGCTCCAAAACTTCCCCAACACAGTGCAACCTTTGGCCACATCGGCCCTTGGATCGCTTGACCCTTCGCCTTCGCACCGTCAAAAAGCGTTCTAGACTGTAGGAGGTGTTATGGCCCGTAGGACAGGACCCGCATCGGGCCAGGAAGAACGAGATAAGTCACGCAATATCGGCGCGATGCGTCGTTTGTGGCCGTTCATGCGCCCGTACAAGACTTTGCTGGTATTTGCGCTTCTGGCTTTGGTGCTGACGGCTTCGGTATCGCTTGTGCTGCCGATGGCAGTGCGCCGCGTGGTCGATAATTTTGAAATCGGTAGCGGCGCGTTGTTGAACCAGTATTTCGCTGCGGCACTTGGTATTACGGG
>CATNDK010000246.1 GCA_950096585.1 Thalassococcus halodurans
CCGCCCCGGTTTGATCCTTGAGATTTTCTCGGATCGGGCGGCGACGCGGGAAGGTGTTCTTCAGGTCGAGATGGCGGCGTTGTCCTATCAGCGGACGCGTCTGGTGCGTGCTTGGACCCACCTTGAACGCCAGCGGGGCGGATTGGGGTTTGTCGGCGGTCCGGGTGAAACCCAGATCGAGGCTGATCGTCGCGCCATTGATGAGCAGCTTGTCCGGTTGCGTCGCCAGCTTGAGAAGGTCGTGAAAACTCGCGAGTTACACCGCAAGGCACGGGCCAAGGTGCCGTTCCCGATTGTCGCGTTGGTCGGCTATACCAACGCTGGTAAATCCACGCTTTTCAACCGTTTGACCGGTGCCGAGGTGATGGCCAAGGATATGCTGTTCGCAACGCTGGACCCAACCATGCGGGCGGTGAAGCTGTCCTCTGGCCCCGAGGTTATCCTGTCAGACACGGTTGGTTTCATTTCCGACCTCCCGACCGAACTGGTCGCGGCCTTTCGCGCCACGCTGGAAGAGGTGCTGGCCGCCGATATCATCGTGCATGTGCGTGACATCAGCCATTCAGAGACCGAAGAGCAGGCGAAAGACGTCCGTGATATTCTGGCGTCTTTGGGTATTACCGACGAAACACCGCAAATCGAGTTGTGGAACAAGATCGACAACGTCGATCCGGACGAGGCCGAGGCGCTTCAACTACGGGCGTCCCGTCAGGACGACACCTTTGTCGCGTCTGCGATCACGGGGCAGGGGCTTGATGCGTTTCTAGAAGACGTTGCCAAAAAGCTTGCAGAAGGCATCCGCGAAGAACGCCTGCTGCTGAGCTATGAAGATGGCCGGAAAAGAGCGTGGTTGTTCGAAAAAGGTTTGGTTTCGGAAGAAAAGCAGACTGAAGACGGCTATGATCTTTTGGTGCGCTGGTCGCCTACAGATGCTGCGAAGTTCGACAGCTTGTAGTCGATTGGACTAAACAAAAACCAGCCTATACAGCATCAGAACAGCCAGCGCCGCCAGCGGATAAACCGCTGTTGGAATGTGTTTATCGATCCAGGAACGGGTCTTTCCGCAACGCGGGCACGCTTGTTCGCTTTGCCAATGTTCTTCGCGGCAGCGACTGCATGTGGTTCTATTCGCAGTGTTTTGCAATTTATAGTATCCGGGAAATTGAATAATAATATCTTTAATCATTATGACTGTATCTCGGTCACTACATATTGTTCAACTGTGATGTAAATCCAATCCAATTAATGTTGCCTTAAAATCCCAGTTCTGATGGGAAGGCTTTCTGCCTCGGGGTTTATTCCAATGTCAGGCGGGTGATCCCGACGGATGCCGCCCGCGCCAGATCATTGTCCAGCGACATGGGAATATACTCACCGCGTCGCCAAAGCTGACCCAGATCGTCGTAATGGCGCGACAGAAAATGGCCGGACTGGCCCGTTGAGATCACAAAGACCGAACTGTCCGGATCGGCAAAATCATAGACCCCGCGATAGCCTGCACCATGCACGTTCAGGAAGGGTGCTTCGGGCTTGCCGCTGGTTTTGCCACGCAGCAGGGTGAAATCGCCGCCGGATGTGGATTGCCGGATGTTGGTGAAATACTTCAACACGGGAACCTCGCCCAAGACCTGATGGTCGTGCGTGGCTTGGTGGGCATCCCCCCAACGCAGGGATTCCAGCGTGGTGCCATAGGTTTCCCCGATCCAGATCAGCGCGTCGTCCAGCGCAAGGCGGGCGATATCCGTGCAGCCTTCGATGGCGCTGGATTGCTTGATGTCACACCAGGCGGACGCGCCGTTGATGTTGCGGAACACACGTTCGATGAACAGCGGTTCGACGTGGCGGTATTTGTCAGCAAGCGGTCCGATATCGTCGCGGATCAGCCGATCTTGCAGGGCGCGCATCCAAGCCGAATAGATCAGCGGTTCTGGCAAGTGTTCGCTCATTTCGCCGTTCCAGTTGGCCAGCATCGACAGGGCCTGCGACCGGCGGCGTTCAGGCGTGCCTTCGGGTGCTGCCTCTCCGGTGAACCACAGGTCTTTGCCGACCAAAGGCAGAAGCGAACGTGCCGCGAAGGAAACCGTATCAAGTTGCGCCTCGATAAAGCTTTCGCGGGTGTGCACCTCGCGGCCCTGCATCAAGGTTTTCCAGCGTTCAATGCGCTGCGTGTCGCCCCATTCGAAGCTGACATGCAGCGGGAAGGGGCGGTCGACGGTTTTGTTGTTGGTGTTGCCGACGATGCCGCCACGCGGCGCGATGAAGGACGGGTTTGACGCATAAGGCAACATGCCCTGCCAGCGGTTTTCGGCGATCCAGCCCGGTGCAGGCATCCGGCCTTGGCTTTGATGGTTTGCGTCCCGACGGGGCATCTGCCCGACGGTTTGCATCGCGATTTTGTCTTTGTCGATCAGCGTCAGGTTTTGGGACGGGGCCATGTAGGCCGATGAAACGGCCACGGCTTCGTCCACGGATTTGGCGTCCATCAGGGCGATGGCCGCAGACATCGACGTGTCGCGCGCGGAAAGGGCTGTCCAGCCGAGCGACATAACATGCCCGCTGGGGGTGATGGTGCCGATGTCGAATTGTGTGGCGGGCAGGACTGGACCGTTGTCGGTCCAGCGCAGTGTCACAGTGACGGGTGCCGCATCTTTGATGTTGATGATCGATTTTCGTGTGTCGAACTGCTTCCAGCCGGTCGGGGTCCTGTATTCCTCGGGGTTGTCGGGGTTCAGCTGTTCAAGGAACAGGTCCTGATCATCCAGATATGAAGATGTCAGACCCCAACCCAGCGTTTCGCTTCGGCCGATCATGACGGCGGGAACACCGGGGATGGTTCCGCCGATGACGCTGCCAGATGTCAGGTTCAACTGCGCCAGATACCAGATTGCGGGCGCCGAAAACCCAAGATGCGGATCGTTCGCCAGAAGAGTGCCGCCATTGGCCGACCGGTTTGGCGCCGCGGCCCAAGCGTTCGACGCGCCAGCAAGGCCACGCGGGGCAACAGGCATCAGCATGTTGCCGCCAAGCTCGGGCAGTTCGGCATAACGCATCGCGCCGGGGGCAAGGCTGGCGTAATCGGGAAGGGCGGCGGTACCTGCGCCGGGAACATCGGGCAGAATGTCGGAAAGTCTGCGCTCGTCATCCAACGCAAGGGATGTGCGGGCGCGCAGCACTTCCTCTGACAAATGGCCGGACAGCTGCAGTGCCATCAACTTGATGATCGCCAGCGAGTCGGCGGGCACCCACGGTGACAGGGTCGGGTCGAACAGGAAGAATTCCGGCGCGCCGCGTCCAAGGCTGTCGCGATTGATTTCGTCAATGCGGGCGTTCACGCCAGCGGCATAACTTTCAAGTGCGTCCAGCGTGCGGGCATCTTGATGGGACACGGATGCGCGGGCCAGCGTATAAAGATCGAACCGGCGCAAAAGCTTGTCGGTTTCGACAGTGCGCGCGCCAAACAGCTCGGACAAACGCCCCTGCGCGGTCCGGCGCATCAGGGTCATCTGCCAAAGGCGGTCTTGGGCATGGGCATAGCCAAGGCCAAAGAACACGTCGCGATCTGCCGCGGCTTGGATGTGCGGGACGCCGGAATTGTCGCGGATGATTTCGACATCGGCGGTAATGCCACTGACGGTCAGCGTCTTGTCGTATTCAGGCAGGGATCGCGACGCCAGATAATAGACGCCAAACGCGGCCAGCGCAGTCAGAGCAATGGCGAAAGCGGTCAGTCGAACAAGCCAGCGGAATACCATGGACATCCTGAAAATCCTTTTTCTGGACCTGCGCGTGTCATGGCCCATCTTCCCTTTCTAGCGAAGTAACGGGAATGACTGGCCTTGCCAAGGTTGCGCGGGGCGGCCACAACAGCGGTCAAAGAATATGTCCGCAAAGGAGGAAATCATGGCAAAGCTCGCGTTTTTGGGACTTGGGGTTATGGGATACCCGATGGCCGGACATCTGGCAAAGGCGGGGCATGATGTCACCGTTTATAACCGAACAACTGCCAAAGCACAGAAATGGTCGGCGGAATTCGGCGGAGGGTTCGCCGAAACGCCGCGCGCCGCTGTTGAAGGTGCCGAGTTTGTCATGTCCTGCGTTGGGAATGACGATGATTTGCGGTCTGTTTGCGTTGGTGACGACGGTGCGTTTGCGGGAATGGGCGAAGGTACCGTTTTCGTCGACCACACCACAGTATCCGACGCGGTTACGGTCGAGCTTTATGATGCAGCGAAGAAGGCAAGTATTTCCTTTGTGGATGCCCCGATCTCGGGCGGGCAGGCCGGGGCCGAGAATGGTCAATTGTCTGTGATGTGTGGCGGTGATCAGGATGCCTATGATCGCGCCGAGCCTGTGATTGATGCCTATGCCAAGCTGTGCCGCCGCATTGGCGAAAGCGGCGCGGGCCAACGCACCAAGATGTGCAACCAGATCGCGATTGCGGGTCTGGTTCAGGGCCTGTCCGAAGCACTGCACTTTGCCGAAAAAGCGGGGCTGGATGGCCGCGCTGTGGTTGAGGTTATCAGTCAGGGGGCCGCTGGTTCGTGGCAGATGTCCAACCGCTATGAAACCATGCTGGACGACCATTTCGAACACGGGTTTGCCGTTGACTGGATGCGCAAAGATCTGGGCATCTGTCTGGATGCCGCCGATGACAACGGCGCGTCGCTGCCTGTGACCGCTCTGGTAGATCAGTTCTATAAGGACGTGCAGAAGATGGGCGGCGGGCGATGGGATACGTCCAGTTTGTTCAA
>CATNDK010000247.1 GCA_950096585.1 Thalassococcus halodurans
AGCTTTTCACGGTCGTAGTCGGACGTTGTTTCAGCGATCTGTGTGTGGATCTGGCCAACACGTGCTTCGATCTCGGCTTTGTCGCCTGCACCGTCAACGATTGTTGTTTCGTCTTTGGTGATCGAGATTTTCTTGGCAGAGCCCAGCATGTCCATTGTGACATTCTCAAGCTTCATGCCCAGATCTTCCGAGATGACCTGACCCCCTGTCAGGATCGCGATGTCCTGCAGCATGGCCTTACGACGGTCGCCGAAGCCCGGTGCTTTAACAGCAGCGATTTTCAGACCACCGCGCAGCTTGTTGACAACCAGAGTTGCCAGCGCTTCGCCTTCTACGTCTTCCGCGATGATCAGCAGCGGCTTCTGCGACTGGATCACTTGCTCGAGCAGCGGAACCATCGGCTGCAGCGAGGACAGTTTCTTTTCGTGCAGCAGGATCAGGGCGTCTTCCAGATCGGCAATCATCTTGTCCGAGTTGGTGACGAAGTACGGCGACAGGTAGCCGCGGTCGAACTGCATACCTTCAACAACGTCTGTCTCTGTCTCGAGGCCTTTGTTTTCCTCGACAGTGATAACGCCTTCGTTACCAACCTTCTGCATCGCGTCTGCGATCTGGCGGCCGATTTCCGCTTCGCCGTTTGCCGAGATTGTACCAACCTGAGCAACTTCGTCGGAATCGTTTACCGGACGAGCAGCAGCTTTGATCGCTTCGACAACTTTTGCAGTTGCCATGTCGATGCCGCGCTTCAGGTCCATCGGGTTCATGCCAGCAGCAACGGACTTCATGCCTTCTTTAACGATGGCTTGTGCAAGTACGGTTGCTGTTGTTGTGCCGTCACCGGCTTCGTCGTTGGTGCGGGAAGCAACTTCCTTCACCATCTGTGCGCCCATGTTTTCGAACTTGTCTTCCAGTTCGATTTCCTTGGCTACCGATACACCGTCTTTGGTGATGCGCGGCGCGCCAAAGGATTTCTCCAGCACAACGTTACGGCCTTTGGGGCCCAGAGTGACCTTCACCGCGTCAGCGAGGATGTTCACACCCTTCAGCAGACGGTTACGGGCATCTGTATCAAACTTTACGTCCTTGGCAGACATTGAGTATCTCCTATGTCTAGAATGCGTTCAGAAAGGTCAGTCTCAGGACAGAACGCCGAGAATGTCGCTTTCTTTCATGATCAGCAGCTCTTCACCGTCGACTGTGATTTCAGTGCCGGACCATTTGCCGAACAGGATTTTGTCGCCGGCCGATACGGCCATTTCGATCAACTCACCCGAATCTTTGCGCGCGCCGTCGCCACACGCAACAACCACGCCTTCGGCAGGCTTTTCTTTTGCGCTGTCAGGAATGATCAGACCGCCAGCGGTCTTTTCTTCACTTTCAACGCGACGCACAAGCACGCGGTCATGAAGCGGTTTGAATGCCATCTTTGTAGCTCCCTAGGTACAAAGGTTAACTTGGCCCCCCATCAATTGGCAGAGCCGTTAGCACTCAGTACATCCGAGTGCTAACGGCGCACAGTTAGGCACAGCAAATCTGTGAGTCAACCAAATCAGTGAAATTTTCCGCGCTTTGCCCCGGAAACATCCCGTTTCCGCGAAAATCAGCTATCGGCCCAGTCAATAAGCCCCTGCCGTCCAGCATCAGAAAGCCCGTAGATACCGGTCTCGACCTTTTCGAACCAGCCATAGTGATTGGTCCGCATGATGGTAGTGGCGTGCCTGACCTCGACCGCCTTTGCAACCAGTGCGCCCTTGGTCGGGCCGCTTTCCGCCAGATACCGCGCACAGGCCAACGCATCCTGCCTGTATCCCGTGACAATCCCATGTCGCGTGGCTCCCCCAGAATTCGGATCGCCGCGCAGGCGTTCGAATTCCCGCAACAGCCGCGCCTGCGCCTTTTTGTTCTTCCTCGGCGCATAAGGACCGGGGTCGCAGGCAACCTCGACCAGACCATCGTGCCGGACGGTCATAAACCCCAGCCCAAGACGCCGGCACAGCCGCGTGTTCTCCAACATCGTCCGGCGGGCTGTCCGGCCTTTGGGACGTGGGATCGAGATGTAGACAAGATCGGACAGGGACAGCCGGTCAATCGCCTGATGAATCAACGTCAGATTAATCCGCAACTTCAATTCGACTATGACAAAGGGCTCATTTCCGCGCCGCGCCACCAAATCCGCGCGCCCGACCTCGCCTTTGATGGTATAGCCCTGAGCTTCCAGAAATACCTTTACCGGTTGGTAAAGCTCCGTTTCCTTCTCCATCTAAATGCCCACTCGCCCCCTTGATCAAAGGTATATAGTAAATTACCCTTTGACTGTCATTTTGGATATCTATTGGCACATTTATGCGCGTCTTTCTGTTTATCTTATCATTGTTGATGATCGGGGGAACCGCTTCTGCGAATTGCAGTGGCCAAGACCTCCGCCCGACTTTGGAAGATCAAGAACGACAACACCTGCAAAATGCCGTCGACGAAACGCCCTACGCCGAGGGGAACCATTGGGTTGCGACCCGTGGCGCCGAAACGATCCACCTGATCGGCAGCATCCATGTGGACCATCCCGGCTTGCAGGATCACGTCAAACGGCTGTCGCCCGTCATCGCAACATCCGCCATCGCGTTTTTCGAGATGACATTGGATGACCGTCGCGAGATGGAAAAAGAGTTCCGCGACAACCCCGATCTGTTGATCATGTCTGACGCCACCCTGCCCGAGATGATGGACGAACAGACATGGACGATGCTGGCAAATGCGGCGCAGAAACGCGGCTACCCGCCGTTCATGACCGCCAAATTCCGCCCTTGGTACCTGACAATGATGTTGGCGATGCCGCCCTGCATGTCCTTAGACAACGCTCTGGCCGGTGGATTGGACAACAGATTGCAAGACGTGGCCTATTCGGCAGGTCGCACCGTTCGCGCCCTCGAAGATTACCACACCGTCATGGATTTCTTTAACAACGCGCCATTTGACCAACAGATGGACATGCTGCTGGCAGCGATCTTTGATCCGATCCTGACCGAGGACATGTACGCCACCATGTTCAAACAGTATTTCGAAGAAAAGCACGCCGAAGCGTGGGAATTGTCCCGCTTGCTGACGAAACGCTCGGCCGCGCAAGACCCCGAGCGCATCGAAGCGGCCTTCCGGAATATGGAAGACTTCCTTTTGGACAGCCGCAATCAACGCTGGGTGAAAACGATCGCCGACGCGGCGAAAGGATCAACCCCCGACGCCCCTGTCGCAGTCATCGCAGGCGCCGCGCATCTGTCTGGCGAACAGGGCCTGTTGGCCCTGCTTGCCGAACGCGGGTTCCTGCTGGAACGCCGCCCCTTCTGATCAGGCCGCGATCAGGCCACGGCCTTTCAACAGCGCATCAACACCCGGCATCCGACCACGGAACTGGGTGTATAGGTCTTCGGCGTCAACCGACCCGCCTTTGGACAGGATGAAGCCTTCCAACCGCTTGGCCATTTCAGGGTCAAACGCATCGCCAGCCTCTTCAAAGGCGGCAAAGGCGTCCGCGTCCATCACTTCGGACCACATGTAGCTGTAGTAGCCACTGGAATATCCGTCGCCCGAGAAGACATGTGCGAAATGCGGGGTCGCGTGGCGCATGGAAATCGCACGGGGCATCCCGATCTCTTCCAGAACTTCGGCCTGTTTCTGCATCGGGTCTGCTGGTGCGGGGCCTGCGTGGAACGCCAGATCAACCAGTGCCGAGGCCACGTATTCCACCGTCTGGAAGCCCATGTCATAGGTCGCAGCACCCAGCACCTTATCCAGCAGGTCCTTGGGCATCGGTTCGCCCGTTTCCGCGTGGACCGCGTATTCCGCCAGCACTTCGGGCACCTCAAGCCAGTGTTCGTACAGCTGGCTGGGCAGTTCCACAAAGTCCCGCGCCACCGACGTGCCCGAGATCATTTCATAGGTCACATCCGACAGCATCTGGTGCAGCGCATGGCCGAATTCGTGGAACAACGTGCGCGCGTCGTCATAGGACAGCAGCGCAGGCGAACCTTTGGCAAAGTTACAGACGTTCACCACCAGCGGCACCTGCACGTCGGGGAATTTGCGTTGTGCGCGGATTGCGGAACACCACGCGCCGGAACGTTTCGAGCCGCGGGCAAAGTAGTCACCGATGAACACGGCAACCGTTTCGCCATCACGGGTCACCTCCCACGCGCGGGCATCGTCGTGATACAGCGGCACGTCCAGCGGTGCGAATTCCAGTCCGAACAGCTTGGTCGAACAATCAAACGCGGCTTGAATCATGTTTTCCAACTGGAAGTACGGCTTCACTTGCGCCTCATCCAGATCGTGCTCGGCCATGCGGCGCTTCTGGGCGTAGTAGTGCCAGTCCCATGCCTCAAGCGGGCCTTGGATACCATCGGCGTGCAGCATGCCTTCCAGCACCTTGGCATCGGCATCAGCGGCAGCCTTTGCAGGGCCCCAAACATCCATCAACAGGCCGCGCACGTTGTCCGCATTACCGGCCATTTCGGTCGCCAGTTTGTAGGACGTGAAATCGTCATAGCCCAACAGTTTGGCGCGTTCTTCGCGCAGCTTCAGCGTTTCGGCGGCAATACCACGGTTGTCCGTTTCGCCCCCGTTCGCACCACGCAGGCCCCAAGCACGATAGGCCTTTTCCCGCAGGTCGCGGCGGGGCGAGAATTGCAGGAACGGCACGATCACAGACCGCGACAGGGTCACACAGGGGCCCTTGCCCCGTTCTTCGCCC
>CATNDK010000248.1 GCA_950096585.1 Thalassococcus halodurans
GCGTATCTTCCGTCACAACGATGTTGCGCATTTGCGTGAACTTCTGGCTGCTGACGATCCTGCCGCGCCCAAGCTGATTGCCTTCGAATCGATCTACTCGATGGACGGCGATTTTGGCCCGATCGAAGCGATCTGCGACTTGGCGGACGAATTCGGCGCACTGACATACATCGACGAAGTGCATGCTGTCGGCATGTACGGCCCCCGCGGTGCGGGTGTGGCCGAGCGTGATCGTTTGATGCATCGTCTGGACATTATCAACGGTACTCTGGCCAAGGCATACGGCGTCATGGGGGGCTATATCGCGGCCTCTGCCAAGATGTGCGACGCTATCCGTTCTTATGCGCCGGGCTTTATCTTTACCACGTCGCTGCCGCCGGCAGTGGCGGCTGGTGCAGCCGCATCTGTTGCGCATCTGAAGCGTGATCAGGAGCTGCGCGAAAAGCATCAGACACAAGCTAAGATCCTGAAAACACGTCTGAAAGCGATGGGTCTTCCGATCATCGACCACGGCAGCCATATCGTGCCTGTGATCGTTGGTGACCCTGTCCATACCAAGCAGCTGTCCGACATGTTGCTGGACGGTTATGGCATCTATGTTCAGCCGATCAACTTCCCGACAGTGCCGCGCGGCACCGAACGCCTGCGGTTCACTCCGTCGCCCGTTCACGGTCCGGATGAAATGAACCGTTTGGTGTCGGCTATGGACGAGCTTTGGTCCCACTGTGCGCTGAATCGTGCCGAATTGAGTGCCTGACAACGAATCGCCTGCAAATTATCTTGCGATATGCTACCTTTGGCGGAATAAGAACGTGTACTGAGTCGCCTTGGTGCACGTAACAAAACGGGCATATAGGCAAGAGAATGGTTCGGGTGGGGCACGCGCGATGATTGGGCGCAAATCCAAAAAGACTACTCAAGAAGATGTGCAAAAGCCGCTGGGCTTTGACGACTTCGAGATTCGTCTTGGGGATGTGATGCGCGGCGAACGAGCGACCCTTGGTAAATCCCTTCTGGATGTCCAACGCGAAATCCGCATCAAAGCCAGCTACATCGCCGCCATCGAAAACTGTGATCCCACAGCCTTTGATACGCCTGGCTTTATTGCCGGTTATGTCCGTTCATACGCGCGTTATCTGGGCATGGACCCGGATGAGACATTCGCAGCGTTTTGTCAGGAAAGCGGTTTCTCGACGGCGCACGGCATGTCCGAGAAAGCATCCGGCGTCAGCAAGTCTGCCATTGGTGACCGTGCGATCAAGACATCGTCTGCAGCCGATCCCTTTGCGCAACCGAAACTTCCCTTTGCTCCGTCGCGTGACAGCTTCCTGTCCCAGATCGAACCGGGCGCAATCGGGTCGTCTTTGGTTCTGATCGCATTGGTTTGCGGGCTTGGCTACGGCGGCTACTCGGTTCTGCAAGAGGTGCAGCGCGTCCGTCTTGCGCCCGTTGAACAAACACCTGTTGTTCTGTCCGATCTGGATCCGGTTGAAACGGCTTTCAATTCTACCGTAGACCAACCCGAACAGCCCACTGAAGACGTGGCAGGCGTATTCACGCCTCCGTCGAACGAGGCGCTGGATCGTCTTTATCGTCCGCAGGCACTGGATGTACCTGTGCTGGTGGCACGTGACGCGCCGATTTCCACGCTGGACCCAAGCGAAGGCGGGGCATTTGCCAGCCTTGATCAGCGGAACCTGCCGTCGGCAGACGCGCTGACATCTGAGTTCGACGGCATCGAAACCGCGCTTGCCGAGGCGATGCAGTCCGCTGCGCCGCAAACGCCCAAAGTTTTCGAAGACAACGCACCCGGCGTGACGTTGATGGCGGTTCGTCCGTCTTGGGTTCGTGTTCGTTCTGCGGACGGCTCTGTGATTTATGAGACAATCATGAACGCAGGCGACACCTATCAGGTGCCGCAAACGACTGATCCTGCAACGCTGCGGATTGGTGAATCGGGTGCCGTGTATTTCGTGATGAATGGCGAAACCTATGGTCCGGTTGGTCCACGCGGGTCTGTAACCAGCAATCTGGCCCTGTCGGTGGATGAACTGCAGGCCAAATACCAGGTTGCGGAAATCCAGCAGGATGCCGATCTGGAACGTGTGATTGCGGAACTCAGCACATCTGCGCTGGTTGGCCGCGAATAAACCTGTGTGGTTTTGACCCAGACGGGTTGTTTCCCATCTCTATTCATATATCTGCCCTTGGTGTAGTTTGATCGCTGTCAGACGCTGACCGAAGGAATTGTCATGTCGCTTAATCATGTCCGCCCTTGGCGCAACATCTACCGTCGCAAATCCCGTCAGATCATGGTGGGGAACGTGCCCGTCGGGGGCGACGCGCCGATTTCGGTTCAGACTATGACGAATACGGTGACCACGGATATCGCGGGCACCATCGATCAGGTTCAGCGCGCGGCAGAGGCCGGCGCGGATATTGTCCGCGTGTCGGTGCCTGACGAAGCTTCGGCCAAAGCGCTGAAAGAGATCGTGCGCAAAATCCAGAAGCCCATCGTGGCCCATATCCATTTCCATTATCGTCGCGGGATTGAGGCGGCCGAGGCTGGCGCGGCCTGTCTGCGGATCAACCCCGGCAACATCGGCACGCCAGAGCGCGTCAAAGAGGTGATCAAAGCCGCGCGCGATCATGGCTGTTCCATGCGTATAGGTGTGAATGCCGGGTCGCTGGAAAAGCACCTGCTGGAAAAATACGGTGAGCCATGCCCCGAAGCGATGGTCGAAAGCGGGCTGGAGCACATCAAGATACTGGAAGATAACGACTTTCACGAATTCAAGATTTCTGTGAAAGCGTCCGACGTCTTCCTTGCTGCAGCGGCTTATCAGGGCATCGCCGAGGCGACAGATAAGCCCATTCACCTTGGGATTACCGAAGCGGGTGGTCTGATGTCCGGGACGATCAAATCGGCCATCGGACTGGGCAACCTTCTTTGGATGGGGATCGGTGATACGATCCGCGTCAGCCTGTCCGCCGATCCGGTGGAAGAGGTGAAGGTCGGCTATGAAATCCTCAAAAGCCTTGGCCTGCGTCATCGTGGCGTGAACATCATTTCTTGCCCGTCCTGCGCGCGTCAGGGGTTTGACGTGATCAAAACGGTTGAGGCTCTGGAAAAGCGTCTGGAACACATCAAGACGCCCATGAGCCTGTCGATCATCGGCTGCGTGGTGAATGGCCCGGGCGAGGCATTGATGACCGACGTCGGCTTTACCGGTGGAGGCAACGGGGCAGGGATGGTCTATCTGGCGGGCAAGCAAAGCCACAAGATGACCAACGACCAGATGGTCGATCACATCGTCGAACAGGTCGAAAAGAAAGCGGCGGAACTGGACGCCGCCAATGCAGAAGAGGTGGCTGCGGAATAACTGCGGCTACTGCGCTGCCTCGCTGAGATAGCGCTCAATTACAAAGGGCGGCATGTGACCGCGTATCATGCGGTCTGACATGACGTATGCGGGGACCGTGTCCAGCGTCAGTCGCTCCATGATGACTTGCGCGTTCGTGTCTTTTGAAAGATCGAAAACGCGCGCGGCGATGCCGAGCTTCTGCAAAACGTCGCTCAGTTCATCCGTTGCCCGCGCACAGTTGCCGCAACCTTCATCCACGAACAAAGCCATCAGGACAGGTCCATCAGTCGTACCGATTTTAGGGCCGTCTGAATCAAACAAAGCTTGGGCTTCTTTCCCGATCCGTTCCAGATCAGCAGCGATATCATCGGCGTAAATCTCGTCTGCCGTGACGACAGGCGGATAGAGCGCCTTTTGCAGAATTTCAGGTTCGTCGAGGAAAAGCTGTAAAAGTTCGCGTCCCAACGCGGCCTGCGCATCAGGGGCTGCAAACATATCGGCTTGGGCGACGGAAGCCGTCAAACAGGCCGCCATCGCCAAGGTCTTTGTGGACATCGGATTTAGCTGTTGTCGCGGATGTCTTCGACGATCATGCGCATATCGTTAAGAGGCACGTAGCCGCGGACCAACTCGTCACCCATGATAAAGGTCGGTGTGCCATTGATCTGGAAAATCTGCGCAAGTTTGCGGTTTTCCTCGATGGCGTAGGTGACTTTGTCGCTGTCCATTTCGGCCAGAATGGCGTCTGCATCCAGTTCCAGCGTTTCAGCCAGACGGCGCAGGACCGGTTCCGTCATTTCCGAGTTCATAGCCATCAGCGCATCGTGGGCAGCTTTGTACGCCTCAGGACCCGCGACGTTCAGCGTCGCGATGGCAAAGCGGGACGATACCAAGGACGCCTCACCAAGGATCGGGAATTCCTTCAGGATAAAGCGGATGTTGCCATCGCTTTCGACCAGTTCCTCGACCTCTTTCATCGCTTTGCGGCAATAGCCACAGCGGTAATCAGAGAACTCGATGACGGTAATGTCGCCGTCAGGATTACCGCCAACCCATGAATAGCCATCGTCAAACAGCATCTTGGCGTTTGCGGCGACCATGTTCTTTTCGGCGTCGGCCTGCGCTGCGGCTTGCTTGGCCTCAAGCGCGGCAACGGCTTCCATGATGACCTCGGGGTTATCCAGCAGATAGCTGCGCACTTCGGCGCGGAACATGGCGCGCTCGTCCTCGGTCATGGCTGTGATGTCGAAAGCAAAAGCGGGGGTGCTAAGCGCGGTGATCAGCGCTGTGGCTGCCAGTGTCGTTTTCATTCGGGGTCTCCCTGTGTGTCAGCGTGCGGCTTGTGCGGCCGCAAGTATGTCTTGTGCG
>CATNDK010000249.1 GCA_950096585.1 Thalassococcus halodurans
TGTATCTTTCATGGTTTTCAGCCCAACCCCCAGGCCGGAAAACCGCGACAAAGCCAGACCGTACAGACCGTAATCCAGAATTTCCTGCACACCCGCCGGTGACACGACAGGCATATACACATCGACCATGGCCCAGTCAGATTGATGCAGCACGGTCGAGCTTTCGCCTGTGTGGTCATCGCCCATAGCCATCAGCACACCGCCATGTGGAGACGTACCTGCCATGTTCGCATGGCGCATCACATCACCAGAACGGTCCACGCCTGGGCCCTTCCCGTACCAAAGGCCGAAAACGCCGTCATAGCGCCCCTCGCCCCGCAGCTCGGCCTGTTGCGATCCCCACAGAGCCGTTGCTGCGAGGTCTTCGTTCAGGCCTTCCTGAAAGGTGATATCGGCCTCTTTCAGCCATTTGCTGGCGCGGGTCATTTGCATGTCGACCGCACCTAGGGGCGAGCCGCGATAACCGGTCACATAACCGGCTGTATTCAGCCCAGCGGCACGGTCCCGCGCCTTTTGCATCAACATCAATCGAACAAGCGCCTGCGTGCCGTTTAACAGCACACTCTCCTTGCTAAGATCGAACCGGTCATCCAAAGAAATTTGCTGAATGCCCATCGTACGCCTCCCGTCGCTCAATGTTCATGCACGTAGGGTAAATATAGGTCACAATTTCTGACCTGCCTAGAATTTTTTATAGAAACCATTGGCGTCCTGTATATTTACACCCTAAGTGGGTCGTTGTTTCGTGCAGGATAGAAAAAGCGCAGGATTGTAAGTTAAATGGATTGGGACAAGCTAAGAATATTTCACGCGGTGGCCGATGCGGGTAGCCTCACGCATGCCGGTGAACAGCTGCACCTGTCACAATCTGCGGTTTCACGCCAGATTCGCGCGTTGGAAGAAGCCCTCGATACCACACTTTTCCATCGCCACGCACGCGGACTGATTCTGACGGAGCAAGGTGAACTGCTGTTTGACGCGACCAAGTCGATGAACAAACGCATCGATGCGGCAACCGCGCGCATCCGCGACAGCGAAGAAGAAATCTTCGGCGTTCTGCGTGTGACGACGACCACGGGCTTTGGCTCTTTGTGGCTCGCCCCGCGCCTTCCGAAGCTCTACGAAAAATACCCCCAGCTGAACATCGACCTGATGCTGGAAGAACGCGTTCTGGACCTGCCCATGCGCGAGGCCGATGTTGCAATCCGTATGAAAGAGCCAAGTCAGGCTGACTTGATCCGCAAGCGGCTCATGAACATCAAGATGAAGCTTTATGCGTCGCCGGACTATCTGAAGGAACACGGCACGCCCCGGACGCTGGAAGACCTGAGCAATCACCGCCTGATCTGCCAGAACACCCGCACCGCACAGGTCAATGCGGGCCTTCAGCTGGTCCAGATGTTGATGACCTATGACATCAAAGCGACCCTGTCCGTGAACAATTACTTCGGTGTGTTGCAGGCCGTGATCTCGAATCTGGGGATTGGAGTGTTGCCGGATTACATCATCGAGGATTTCCCCTCGGTCGTGCGCGTTCTGCCCGACGTGGAATCCGGCGAAGTGCCCGTATTTTTGGCCTATCCGGAAGAATTGCGCCATTCCAAGCGGATAGAAGCGTTCCGCGACTTCGTTCAGGAAGAAATCATTGCCCACCGTCGGCATTTGCAGGCCATGGCCAGCAGTTCAACTTGAGGTATGCACTAGGCGCATAGCAGAAATGCTGCGCCTGCGGCATATCGTTTCTTGATCGACTCATTTCCGATCACTAAATGAGCAATTGACCGATGTAGCGCCTCTTGGCGCAGCGTCTTCAAACCTCCCTGTTGGACTACGGCCGAGCTTTGCTCGGCCTTTTTTTTTGGTTTGATGCAACGTGGACGGTTATCCACGCTTTGGCGGAATGGAATAGGTCAGGTTCGCACGGGCCACCGGTTCAGCCATGCCTTCGGAATAAAGCAGCACATCACAAACGCTCAATGCCCGTCCCAGTTTTAGCACTCGACACTCTGCCAGCACGTCTTTGCCTGCCTCGGGCTTGCGCATGAAATCGATCGAACAGTTCGTGGTCACGGCCAGCGCCTCTTGCCCGATCCGCGCCATGGTCGCCACGTAAGCCGCGACATCGGCCAGCGCGAACATCGCGGGCCCAGATACCGTACCACCGGGGCGCAGGTGCTTTTCATCCTCGAACAACCGCATCACCAACAGGTCTTCGTCCAAACGGTCAATCCCGAAAATGCCCCTGACCTGAGGAAACACCTGATCAAGATAGGGCATCATTTCATCTTTGGTGATCTTGATCGTCATTCTGCTTTCCTCCAGCTTTCCGTTCGCTAAGCTGGCCCGCAAAGGGAGGAAGGACAAGATGGCAATATTGGAACGTCGCGACACTGGCGCCATTGCACATTTGCACATGAACGCGCCGGAACGGCTGAACGCTTTGTCCGATGAAATGTTGGCGGTGCTGCAAGAACAATGTGATGCGCTGATGCAGGATCGCACGATCCGCGCCGTGATCCTGTCAGGCGAAGGCAAAGCATTTTGCGCCGGTCATGATCTGAAACAGATGACAGCCGCGCGTCAGAACGAAGACGGCGGCAAAGCCGCGTTCAAGGATCTGTTCGATCGTTGCGCGCGTTTTATGCAAAGCCTGAACAAACTTCCCCAGCCCGTCATCGCGCAGGTCCATGGCATCGCGACAGCCGCCGGCTGCCAGTTGGTCGCGACCTGCGATATGGCCGTCGCAGCAGAAGGAACGCGTTTCGGAGTAAATGGCGTGAACATAGGTTTGTTCTGCTCAACCCCGATGGTCGCGCTTAGCCGCAACATCCCGCGCAAACAGGCCTTTGAAATGCTGACAACCGGCCAGTTCATCGACGCCAACCGCGCGCAGGAACTTGGACTGGTGAACCGCGTCGTTCCCGCCGACCAGTTGGAAAGCGAAACACGGGCGTTGGCCGAACTGATCGCATCCAAACTCGGGGCAGCTGTGAAGATCGGGAAAGAGGCATTCTACAACCAGATCGATCTGCCCTTGGCCGAGGCCTACAGCTACACCGGCGATGTCATGGTCGAAAACATGCTGCATCGCGATACAGAAGAAGGCATCGCCGCCTTTCTGGAAAAACGCGATCCGGATTGGGATCAGGGCTAACACCCCGTGACAATGCAGGGCAGAGACACTATCTGCCCTAGCATGACAAAAACGCTTCATATCATCGGCGGCGGAATGGCCGGATCCGAGGCCGCATGGCAGGCCGCACAAATGGGTGTGCCCGTGGTCATTCACGAAATGCGCCCCAAAGTCGAAACCTTTGCCCACCAGACGGGCAACTTCGGCGAAATGGTTTGTTCCAACTCGTTCAGATCGGACGACCATGAACAGAACGCTGTCGGCCTGCTGCATTGGGAAATGCGTGCCGCAGGTGGCCTGATCATCTCGACCGCCTATGACCATCGCCTGCCCGCAGGCGGTGCGCTGGCCGTTGACCGTGATCCTTTCGCGGAATCGGTGACAAAGGCCCTGATGGATCATCCGCTGATCAGCGCGTCATACGAAGAAATCACCGAACTGCCCGATGACGGTCACTGGATCATTGCGACAGGCCCCCTGACCTCCCAAGGTTTGGGTCAGGCGATTGCGAATGAAACGGGCGCCGAGTCTCTGGCATTCTTCGACGCCATCGCCCCCATCGTCTATGCCGAAAGCATCGACATGTCGAAGGCTTGGATGCAGTCCCGCTATGACAAGGGCGAGACTGAAGAAGAGCGCAAAGCCTACCTCAACTGCCCGATGGACAAAGACACCTACGAGGCGTTCATCGACGCACTTCTGGCGGCTGATAAGACCGAATTCCACGAAGGTGAAACGGCTGGCTACTTTGACGGCTGTCTGCCCATTGAAGTGATGGCAGAACGCGGCCGTGAAACGCTGCGCCACGGCCCCATGAAACCCGTTGGCCTGACAAACCCGCACGCTCCCGAGGAAAAGGCGCATGCCGTTGTACAGCTACGCCGGGACAACGCGCTGGGTACGCTGTTCAACATCGTGGGTTTCCAGACCAAGATGAAATACGGTGCGCAGACCGACGTATTCCGTATGATCCCGGGTCTCGAAAACGCGCGTTTCGCCCGTCTGGGCGGCATCCACCGCAACACCTTTATCAATTCGCCCACGCTGCTGGATGCGCAGATGCGTCTGAAATCCCGACCGAACATTCGCTTCGCGGGTCAGATCACAGGTGTCGAGGGCTACGTTGAATCCGCCTCGATGGGCCTTCTGGCGGGTCGCATGGCTGCCGCCGAAATCCTTGGCGTCGAGCCGCTCCTTGGCCTGTTCGAGCGCGTCCTCGACCGGCGAATCGACCTTGGTGCCGGCGGTGTCGACGAGCTTGTCGAACGCGCCCTCTGGGGAGTGCGTCAGGATGGCGGTCTTCACAAAACCTGCGGCGCCGTTTTGATCCCCCTGCGACAGGGCCATTTGTGCGCGCCCCATCAACACCGTCAGCGGCTCTGGCCCCTTTGCCACGGGCGCTTCTTCTGCTGGTGCGGTCTCCTCGACAGGTTCGGTGTCCTCGGTGGTGGCGACGACCAATTTGCCGGTGCGCCGGTGCCCGATGCCGTGGGATTCGCAAAAAGCGTAAAGCGACTCCTTGCCCGAAACACAGAGCCGGACCCTGAGGCTTCCCTCTTGGTAATGGATGC
>CATNDK010000250.1 GCA_950096585.1 Thalassococcus halodurans
CTACGCCCACTGCCCAGGTCACTCCGGTCTACCTGGACGGCGGCGGCTCTCCGGGCCCCACAATGGAAGCGGCGTTCAATCTATGGCCCTACGGCGTGCGCGGTTCTTATAGCACCTACGCCAACTTCGACCGTGCCGGACGGTGGCGATTGGACATTCAGGTGGACAATCCGAACGGGAACGACCAAGTCCAGATCGAGATCGAGGTGATTTCGTCAAACGACATCAGCGACCTACAGCGCCGCGAGGCCGATATCGCCGTCCGCCATGTGCGTCCCGAGCAACCCGAACTGATCGCCCGCAAACTGCGCGATTCCGAGGCCTGCCTTTATGCCTCGATTGACTATCTCGAACGCGTCGGGCGGCCTGAGACGCCCGAGGACGTTCTGAACCTCGATTTCGTCGCCATGGGCACCGCCGAACAGCTTGCTCCGTTTCTGGAACGCATGGGCATCCCTGCGGGTGTGCCCAAGGTCAGCCTGCAGTCAGACAGCGGCTTGGTGTGCTGGGAACTGGCCAAACGGGGGCAGGGCGTTGTGCCGATGATTTCCGATCTGGCCGACCAGTCGCCCGAGATGGAAAACATCCTGCCCGAGCTGAAGCCGATTATCGTGCCCTACTGGCTGGTCACGCACAGCGAACTTCACAGCGCCAAGCGTATCCGGATCGTGTTCGATTTTCTGGCCGAGGCCCTGTCGCAACCGCGGTTCGGAATCTAGGCGGTGAACGATTAGATTTTAAAAATATCTATCCATTCTCGTTGCATTCTTGTCGCGATCATTTTTCTATTTTCTAGCCTAAAACCATAGATATCAACTCTAAAATCTGGATTACACAGGCTTTCAGGTAGCCCGACGGCCTCACTTAGTTCTTCTTCTCCAAAATAAAAAATAAATGTGCTTGTCCATTTAGCCTTCTCATGGTCGTAAAAGTCAGTATCAAATCGTGAACTTTGATTTTTTAATGTAACTTTTATTGGTGCGTTGAGGAAATCACGGATAGTATCATTGGATACTGAACATGTTAGAAGCTGTTTGTGCAGTTTTTCATCTATCACGGAAACAACTATAAGTGCGGCGATGAGATCGATTTCCCCATGTGTCCAAGACCCATCCCGAACTTCGTTTGGGAGAAGTGCAATGGAAGACATAATTTTTCCAATATCTCTCAGCGAAACGTCTCTGCCGGAAGAAATACACTTGATTAATTGAACGCAACGATTTGAAATTTCTCCACGAATGCCCAAACTCTTGATTAGTTTTTGGGAGTACTCGACCAAGTGCTGTCCGGGGCGGTCGCAGTTACTTTCTCGTGGGAGCGAGAATGTTACTTGGATAAATTTTTTCAGATAGCTGGCAGCATCGATGCCTGACCCATACCGAGCCTTAATGCTGTTCTCTAATGCCTCTCCATTAATTCCCAAGACGAAGTGCACCTTTGGAACAGCGAAGAAATGTTTGATAATTTCGAGAACTGACAGCGCATAGTCAGGGCGGCAACGGTCAAGTTCATCAATGACGACTACAACGGGTTTTTGCCCATCGTTCGTAAGATCGATGAGGTATTGCTTAAATTGATTGAAAGCTTCTTTCCTGTTTGCTTCAGCTTCCCAAAGCTTATCAGCTGCGTCCTCAACCTCGGATTTGAGGGCGTCGGCAACGGCATCACCAATGTCATCAAGATGTTGTTTCGCACCCAGCGTCGCAAGAAGCAGCCCTAAATTGAGTGCCGGTCTGCCCAACTTTGCAGTGACCTTCTTTATCTTTTCCACAAGCGATTTCTGTTCTTCCGGGAGCCGCTCGATGAGTGCAGATACGAGCGACAGAAGAGGGTCTGAGATGTAGTCATTTGCAAAGGCGTCAAAATAAACTGTCGTGGCATTCCCACCATTTTCATGTTGATGAGCGTAAACCCAACGCTTTAAAAAATATGACTTTCCAGAGCCCCATTTGTCATCAAGAGCGAAGACCGTAGGATTCTCTAGTCGTTCGATGAGGTCAGACAACTGTTCCGAAAGTTTCTTCCGCCCTAACAGATCTATATCAAAGCCTTTTTCGTATAGAGGGAAGTCGTCATCTTGAGGAAAAAGCTTCATTATTCTGCCTATTGAAAATTAGGTGAGCAATTTCAGAACGAAGTCATTTCATTATCATTTCAATGTCAAGATGAGCAGAGTGTGTTGGCGCTTAATGGTGAATAATCAATAATAGAAAGTAGCGCGCGGGGCCAACGACCCGCGCGCTACCACGCGCATTAGTTCTTTCCGTATTTGAACCCTGTCACATGATCCGGCGCGGTCAGGCCGTCCAGATTTCGTGGGTCGTCGATGGGCGCGCCGATGGTGGTGGTCACAGGGATCACGCCCGCCCAGATCGGCAGTTCGTAGTCTTCCTCATCATCAGCAGGCGGGCCTGTGCGGATCTTGGCGCTGCCTTCCTCGATATCCAGTGCAAGGATCATCGTCGCTTTGCGTTCCTGCTCAGAATTCGGGCGCAGGATTTCCGACCGGCCGGGGAACAGGTGGTCGATGAAATTGCACAGTTTTTCTTCTTTTTCCTCGTGCGACACCTGACGGGCCGTGCCGAACAGCGTGACCGAGCGGGTGTTCAATGAATGGTGCATGCCAGAGCGCGCCATGACAAATCCGTCAAGGATCGCGACGCTCAGGCAGACCTCGGCGTCGCGCGAATTTTTCAGCGCGCGCGACGCGGATGAGCCGTGCCAATACACGGTGTTCCCTTCACGCCATTGCAGCGTCGGCGTCACATAGGGTTTGCCGTCGATGACATAACCCACGGTGCACATGGGCTGGGCATCCAGAATGGCGTTGACGGTGTCACGGTCGAAATGCCCGCGATTGTGCGACCGGCGCAGGCGGGAACGGTCGGTTTTCTGAAGGTCTGTGGTCATAGCTTTGCTTTGGTCTTGTGGCTTTTTCTGAAGGGGGTTTCGTGCAATATTGGCTTTATGAAAATGACCAATTTGCCGGAAAATAATAAGGCCAATTTGCAGGCGGCCCTGCTAGCCCTGACGCTGGACCGCTCCGGGCAGGTGCCGATGCATGTCCAACTGGCCGAGGCATTACGCGATCTGATCCGGCGGGGTGTCGCCCCGTCCGGTGCAGCCTTGCCTGCCAGTCGTGCCTTGGCCAAGGATCTGGGCATTTCGCGGGTCACAACTCTTGGTGCCTATGACCAGTTGGTGGCCGAGGGCTATCTGGACACACGGCAAGGCGCGGGCACCTTCGTGGCCGCCGATCTCCCCCCGATGGAGGAGGCGCGGGCCGATCCTGTGCCCTCAAAGCTGCCCATCGGGGCGCAGCCTTTGGTGCCGTTCCATCCCGGCTTGCCCGACACAGAACACTTTCCCCATGCGCAGTGGGCCAAACACCTAGAAGCCGCGTGGCGCAGGCCCGATCCCGAACTTCTGGCCCAGCCCGATCCCTTGGGCTGGCCCCCGTTGCGGGCGGCGATTGCGGATCATCTGAATGCGTGGCGCGCCCTGTCCTGTAGCGCGGGGCAGGTGGTGATCACGTCCGGCTCGGTCGAGGCGTTTTCGCTGCTGTCGCGTCTGATGGATCAGGGCGACACCGTGCTGACCGAGGCCCCCTGTTACGGCCCGATGTTGCAAGCATTCCGTGGTCGGGGATTGGCATGTCGCTCTGTCCCCGTGGATGCGCAGGGCTTGCAAACCGACGCTTTGCCAACAGCAAGGGCCGTCGCCGTCACACCATCGCGCAACTACCCTTTGGGCATGACGCTGCCCCTGTCGCGCAGGTTGGCTCTTTTGGATTGGGCCAAGGCGCAGGATGCCTTGGTGATCGAAGATGACTATGACAGCGAATTCCGTTTCGGTGGCCCGCCGTTGCCCGCGCTGGCCAGTTTGTCTGCCGACAGGGTGATTTATGTGGGTAGCTTTTCCAAACTGATGATGCCCGCGCTCAGGCTGGCGTATCTGGTGGTGCCCGATCGTTTGGTGGCCAACGTTACGGCCCTATTGCAGCCATTGGGCAGTCAGGCCTCGGTTCTTCCGCAACCGGCGCTGGCGCGGTTTATGGAGGCGGGCGAATTCGCGACCCACCTACGAAGGATGCGCCGGATCTATGGCCAGCGGCGTTTGGCTTTGATGAAGGCGTTGGCCGATCATCTGCCCAATCACCTGATCCCTCAGGATGTGGCGTCGGGGATGCATCTGATCTGTGACCTTGGGCCTGCGTTGGCGGGGCTGCGCGACGTGGATGTTGCCGCGATTGGCCAAAAGGCGGGGCTGTCGCTTCGCGCACTGTCACGCTACCCCGAAGCGCCGGATGGCCTACAAGGCGTTGTCATGGGCTACGCCGCATTTGATGAGGCCGCATTGACCAATGCAGTGGAACGGTTGGCCGTGTCGTTGGGCAGTTCAGAACAGGGATAGGCACTCCCCAGCTGCGGCAGCCTGTTGCATTTGAACCAAAAGGCCAAGCGCAATGACGAATGCGGTCAACGGAAGGCTGGATTTGAACGGTGTACGCATGGGTCCCTCGTAAACATTATTTCTGGGTCATACGTGCAAGGCGTCGGTTTCCGTCGTCCGGAAACGAAAAAAGCCCCCGTGGTTGGGGGCTTTTTGTTTGCTTCACGAATAACCGATCAGAGGTTTGGGTAGATCGGGAATTTGGCGCAGAGTTGGGCGACTTCGGCTTTGACTTTGGCTTCGACCTCG
>CATNDK010000251.1 GCA_950096585.1 Thalassococcus halodurans
GGTGGCGGGAACAACGACCTGGTTGAAGGCGGTTCAGAGAACGACAAGCTGTACGGCAACAACGGCGCAGATACACTGAAGGGCGGTTCTGGCAGCGACTATGTGCACGGCGGGAACGGTGACGACGAATTATACGGCGGAAATGGCAGCGATAAGATCGTCGGAGGTAGCGGCGCGGATGTTGCTTACGGCGGCAGCGGCGCAGACACGTTTGTGTTCGGCAACAACCAGATGGTCAATTTCTATGGTCTCAGCGGTTCAAACGTCGAACGGTACCAAAACATCGATTTGGTCGCGGACTACGACGTCAGTGCCGATCACATCGACCTGAGCGGCATCACCGGTGTGAACAGCCTTGATGATATCACTGTCTGGAAACCTAGCGAATTTGGTGGCGGAAATGGCGAGTATTTCGCCATCAGCATCACAAGCACCGGCGAACGCATTCTTGTCGATCTGAATGAAACGGGTGTGACTTATTCCGAATTTACCGACACGCTGATCTTTTGAGAAAAAAGCGCGCGCAGTAAATTGCGCCGGCGCTATGCGCTTTACCGGACATCACAGCAAAACGGCGCAGCAAATAGCTGCGCCGTTTCTTTTTTTATTCATGTAGACGCTTAACCAATCGCCGCGCCGTCTTCGCGCCAAACAGCCACGACCGATGACCGCGGTTTGCCTGCACCATCGGGCCATTGGCCGCCGGGGTGCTGGACGCCGACAAAGGCCACTTTTTTATCGATGGACCAGCACAGGCCGGTGACTTCCGCGCCGTACGGCACCGTCATGAACCGCAGGATTTCGCCGGTTTCGGGATCACCAACCAGCATCTGGTTGTTCCCCATGCCTGCAAATTCGCCCTCGTTCTTGTAGTCGCCGTCTGTCTGAATCCACAGCATACCTGTACTGTCAAAAACCATCCCGTCGGGAGAGTTGAACATGTTGCCGGCATTGACGTTGCTCGACCCTGCATATTCATTTTCATAGACGGTCGGGTTACCCGCCATGACATACAGATCCCAAGTAAACGCCGTGTCTGCGTGGTTTTCGTTCGCTGGTGTCCAGCGGACGATCTGACCGTAGTTGTTGGTTTCACGCGGGTTGGGGCCGTTTACCGCCGTGTCATCGCCACCGGCATTCGGTTTTACACCACGGTTCTTGTTGTTGGTCAGCGCGCAATAGCTTTCGACCTTCACGGGGTTGGATGCGACCCATTCCGGACGGTCCATGGTTGTTCCGCCAGCGGCCGAGGCCGCCATGCGGGTGAAACACAGGATTTCCGCAGCGTCCATGCCGGTTGTTTCCGGTGTAAGCGCCAACCACTCGCCGGACAGGTCATCATTGAATTTCGCCACATAAAGCGTGCCGTCGTTCAGAAGATCACCTCCATCTGTGCCCTCTTCCCAAACACCGTTCGAGACGAATTTATACAGATACTCTCCGCGCTCATCGTCGCCCATATAGACAACCACACGGCCGTCTTTTGCATGCACCATCGATGCGTTTTCATGCTTGAAACGGCCCAGCGCTGTGCGTTTTTTCGGTGTCGATGTGGGATCAGCCGGATTGATTTCAGTCACAAAACCATGGCGATGCGGTTCGTTCGGTTCGTTGGAAATGTCATAGCGGGGATCAAACTTTTCGTAGGCATAGCGGCCTTCACCGCCAATACCGTAGCGTGTGTAGCCTTCACCTTCAGGCATTTCCCCAGTCGCACCAAAGTAACCGTTAAAATTTTCTTCGCAGGTCAGATAGGTGTTCCAAAGCGTCCGGCCAGAACCACAGTTGTTCATCGTGCCCTTAACTGTCTTGCCTGCAGGATCGGCTTTGGTCTGAACCAAGGGGTGGCCTGCCAGCGGCCCTTCCAGTGCCATTTCTGTTTCGTGTGTGATCCGGCGGTTCAACGGGCTGTCTTTGACAACGACATAGCCTTCGTCTGCTTTGGCGATTTCCATAACGGTTACGCCTTGCAGGTTCTTCAGAAGCTTCACTTCATCCGCGTTCTGCGGAATGCCTTCTGATGCGGCAGGCAGGTTGATTTTCGGGTTCACGTATTCGGAATTGACTGTGATGACCTCTTTGCCATCAACCTCGAACAACTCCATGCCGTCGGTGTTTTCGCCGAACACTTTGTCCGACATCTCGACCGAGACACCTGTTTCCGGATCATATGCGCCCTCTCCTTCGGACCACAGGGCATCACCCCAGCGCACTAGCACGTTCGATTTGTACCCTTCAGGCACATGCACAGCATAGTCCGTGGCGATATCGATCGGTGTGAAGGCAAATTTGCCATGGGCACCGGCACGCGCCGCAGTGGTGGACGAGAACAGGCCAGTTCCGAAAACGGCTGCGCCGGAACCAAACGCCAAGGCACCACCCAAGAAGCCACGGCGCGAGATTGCGGCATCCACAACCGCATCGAATTGGTTTTCGTTTGGACGGGGATCACGAAGTTCGTCAAAGTCATCCCAAGACATGTCTACGTCGTGCTGATCGGTCATTGTTAGCTCCCTACTGGATTAGCTGGTGGAGCGGCCCAGGATGACGCCGCCCCGATGGGTGCCGCATGGGTAGGAAGTCTATGTATCGAATTTATAACAATTCTAGGTTGCACGGAATTTACTTGTGGATAATTCCGCGTCGGGCAATCTCTTTCGCCCTTAGAACGATAAAGGCCGCCCGTTCTCGGGGCGGCCCTTTTGTAGCTTAATTCTTCGGCAATCTCAGCTTTCGGACAGCGCGACTTTCATGTCGGTAACCTGATAGATCACCTCGCCATCTGCCTCAACGATGCCATTCGCAACGCCCATGGTCAGGCGGCGTGTCTGGATCGCTTTGGTGAAATCGACCTTGTAGGTCAGCATCTTACGATCAGGGCGCACCATGCCTGTCAGTTTGACCTCACCCACGCCCAGCGCATAGCCGCGCCCCTGCCAGCCGCGCCAGCCAAGGTTAAAGCCAGTCAACTGCCACAGACCGTCAAGACCCAGACAGCCGGGCATGATCGGGTTGCCGGGGAAGTGGCACTCGAAGAACCACAGGTCAGGTGTGATATCGAACTCGGCCACAACGTGGCCTTTGCCGTGCAGGCCACCGTCGCCGGAAATTTCGGTGATGCGATCCATCATCAGCATCGGCGGTGCTGGCAATTGCGCGTTGCCTGGGCCAAACAGTTCGCCCCGCGCACATTTCAGAAGATCGTCTTTATCGAAGCTGGTCGGAAAGTCGGCCATGCGTCGCGCACCCCCAAGCAAGTTTGTCGTTTCACGCCCTCTATCAGAGCGACAAGCGACCACGCAAGCCTTTGCACGACCAACCACCGCGCGTTGCGCTTTGCGGCTTTCGCCAGCAAAACATTTGAATTTCCCCCCATGAACACTTTATATGTCCTATAGTTGAAGAAAGCGGAGCCACCTTACCAATGGACGGCAGCATCGAAAAACGTGGGGCAGACTGGCTGGCAGAGGGCGGATTGCGTCCGACACGGCAGCGGCTTGCCCTTGCCGAACTGCTTGTTGGCGATGGACAAAACCGTCACGTCACAGCCGAAAGTCTGTTTGCCGCGGCACAGGATGACGGTGCGGGCGTTTCGCTGGCGACGGTCTACAACACGCTGCGCGCCTTCTGCGATGCAGGCCTGATGCAAGAGGTCACAGTCGACGGCTCCAAAAGCTATTTCGACACAAACACCCACGACCACCCCCATTTCTATTGGGAAGACGACGGGTCTCTGACGGATGCCCCTGCCGATCAATTGCAGATCGCACATTTGCCGACGCCACCCGAAGGCGCAGAGATCGCCAGCGTCGATGTGGTCATTCGCCTGCGCCGGAAATAATCCGAGGCGCTAGGCTCCAACCCAAACTTGATTCAGTGTCAGGCCGTCACTCAGGTGCACGGCCTCGAATTTTTGCCCTTTGGCAAAACAGCCCAGATCACCACGGCCAATCGCCTTGGCTGGGCGCGATGTGACCATCGACAACGCATCAACCAGATCGAAACCCAGCCCCACGACGTTCCGCACCGCCGTAGGCAGGTCCAGATCCGCCCCCGCCAGCGTGCCATCAGTCAACGTCAGCTGACCATTCCGGCGCAGCACCTGCCGCCCCATCAGATCAAAGCTTTCCACGTCCGTGCCGGCAGGCGACATCGCATCACTGACCAGAAACGCGCCCTGCCCTTTGGCGCGCAGTGCTGCGGTCAGGGTCGCAGGATGCACGTGGATCAAATCCGCAATCAGCCCGCAAGTCACCTGCTGGTTCGACAACACCGCCCCGACCAGACCGGGTTCGCGGCTGTTCAGCTGGCTCATGGCGTTGAACAGATGGGTGGCCATGGACGCCCCTGCTGCGAAGGCCTGTTCTGCCGCTGCACAGGCGCAGTTGCTATGCCCAAGCGATATCGTGGCCCCTGCGCCGACCAGCGCTGCAATCTGTTCTGGCGAAACGCTTTCGGGCGCGACGGTGATCAGCAGACTGGGCAAACGCCCTGCCGCGTCGCACAACATGGCCAGATCGTCCTCGTCCATAGGTCTGATCAGCGAAGGATCATGCGCGCCGCATTTCACAGGGTCCAGATGCGGCCCCTCAAGATGCAAACCTGCGATCCCGCGCATACCCTTTCGGCAGGCCTCATCAACCGCTTCAATGGCAGCTTCGACCTTGTCCCGTGTGTCGGTGATCAA
>CATNDK010000252.1 GCA_950096585.1 Thalassococcus halodurans
TTGATGTCCCAATCGGACAATTTTGAAGCAGCCGCGAGTGGTGCAGCAACCGACGTTGCATCCTTCGAAGACACGCACAAAGGGCTGGTTGGTCAAATCCAGCACACGCTGCACGTCAATCCCGCTTTGGTTCCGCTGATCGTTCTGGTCGCAGCCATTTGTATTTTCGGATTGGTTTTAGGGTCGAAATTCTTTTCGCCCTTTGCTTTGACGTTGATCCTGCAGCAGGTGCAGATCGTAGGTGTTCTGGCTGCGGCGCAAGCCTTGATTATTCTGACGGCGGGTATCGACCTGTCGGTTGGTGCGATTGCGGTCTTCTGCACCGTGATCATGGGCCAGTTTTCTTTCCGCTATGGCATGCCTCCTGCGGCGGCTGTTGCATGTGGTCTGGCCATGGGCACAGCGATTGGCGCAGTCAACGGCTGGCTGGTCAGCCGCGTGAAGCTACCGCCGTTCATCGTAACGCTGGGCATGTGGCAGATCGTTCTGGCGGCCAACTACCTGTATTCGGACAACGAAACGATCCGCAGTCAGGACATCGCCAATGACGCGGCGTTCCTGCAGTTTCTTGGCTATAAGCTGAAGTTCGGCGGCGCGGTGTTCCCGCTGGGTGTGATCCTGATGATCGTGCTGGTTCTGGTGCTGGCCTATATGCTGCGCTCTACCGCATGGGGCCGTCACGTCTATGCCGTGGGCGATGACCCCGAGGCGGCGGAACTGGCGGGCGTGAACGTCCACAAAACGCTGATGTCTGTGTACATGCTGGTTGGCTTTATCTGCGGTCTTGCGGCTTGGGTGATGATCGGTCGCTATGGCTCGGTTTCGCCATCTGCGACGACCGGTGTGATCGGCAACATTCAGGCGATCACTGCGGTTGTGATCGGGGGCATCTCGCTGTTTGGCGGGCGTGGTTCGATCATGGGTGCGTTCTTTGGTGCGCTGATCGTGGGCGTCTTTGAACTTGGCCTGCGCATGGCCGGTGCCGACCCGCAGTGGACCTATCTTCTTATCGGTGTGTTGATCATTGCCGCCGTCAGTGTGGACCAGTGGATCAGAAAGGTGACAGCATGACACAGCCCATCCTCAAGGCCCGCGGCCTGACCAAACGCTATGGCAAAGTGACAGCGCTGGACCGGTGTGACTTTGACCTGATGCCCGGTGAAATCCTTGCCGTGATCGGCGACAACGGTGCCGGTAAATCCACCCTGATCAAGGCGCTGTCCGGCGCGGTTGTGCCGGACGAGGGCTCGGTCGAGCTCGACGGCAAGAAGGTCGATTTCCATTCGCCCATTGATGCGCGCGAGGCGGGGATCGAAACCGTCTACCAGACGCTGGCCATGTCGCCTGCATTGTCGATTGCCGACAACATGTTCATGGGCCGCGAGATCGTGCAGTCCGGCGTGATGGGCAAACTGTTCCGTCGTCTGGACAAAGCCAAGATGCAGGAAATCGCCCGCGAAAAGCTGAATGAACTGGGTCTGATGACGATCCAGAACATCAATCAGGCGGTGGAAACCCTGTCCGGTGGTCAGCGTCAGGGCGTTGCTGTGGCCCGCGCTGCGGCCTTCGGGTCCAAGGTGATCATTCTCGACGAACCGACCGCCGCGCTGGGGGTCAAGGAAAGCCGCCGGGTTCTGGAACTGATCCAGGACGTGAAATCGCGTGGCATTCCGATCATCCTGATTTCGCACAACATGCCCCACGTGTTCGAGGTCGCCGACCGCATCCACGTCCATCGTCTGGGTCGCCGGTTGTGTGTCATTGATCCGAAAGAACACAGCATGTCAGATGCAGTGGCCTTTATGACAGGTGCGCAGGAACCCCCTGAACATCCGAAAGCTGCGTAAATCCCCTTTACGCAGAACCCGCACGGTCCGCCCGTGCGGGTTTTTTTGTCGCCTGCGGAAATCAAAAGAGAGTAGTGCGAATCGAAGTTCCGGCCCTATGCTGAATCCATGGTAGCAATGTCGAAAATCGAAGCTCAGGACGATCTGCGACGTCGCATCCTGCTGGGCACTCTGAAACCCGATGAAATTCTGGAAGAGTCCCGTTTCTGTGCGGAATACGGACTATCCCGCACGCCCCTGCGCGAAATTTTTCAACGCCTCTCCGGTGTGGGCTATGTGACCAACGATCACAACAGTCGCCCGCGCGTTGCCGCGCTGGATTTGCACGGCTTCCGAAGCCTTGTGCAGACAGGCCCGATGCTGCTGAACGCGGTTGTCCGCCAGGCGGCCCAGTTTCGCGGCCCGACCGACATTGATCCGCTGCATGACCAGCAGGCGCGTATGGCCGAGGCGATTGAACAGGACGACGCCCAAGCGGCCGCGCTGGCCGCGCATGACTTTCACGCGGCCTTGGGGGCTGCGTCGCGGAACCCTTACCTTGACCTGTGTTTGACCCGACTGATGATCGACGTGACCCGTTTCAGCGTCGATTTCTACGCGCCGGACAAAAAGAAGGATCGCAAGGCACTGCGCAAAGCGATCCAGACACAGAACCGCCTGATCAATGCGATTGAAAAGGGCGATGCCGAGGCATCGGCCGAACAGGTCCTGATCCGCTGGCAATTGATCAGCGATGTGCTGGATCGTATGGCGCGGCCCGACCCTTTGCCGATTGATCTTTAGGTCTTCCGCCCGACGGCATCAGATACAAAAAAGGCCCCGCGATGCACGGGGCCTTTTGTTTTTCAGTCGGTCGCGGATCAGTCCAGTTCTTCCGGCAGGATCAGGTTCAGAACAATGGACAGGAACGCGGCAGGCAACAGGCCCGAGGTCAGCAGGATCTGCGCTGTCTTGGGCAGGTGCTGAAGCGCGCCGGGTTCCAGTTGCAGGCCCAGGCCGATGGATAGGGACACCGCAAAGATCACCATGTTGCGGCGGTTCCAGTCGACGCCGGACAGCATGTTCACACCGGCAGCCGCGACCATGCCGAACATGACGATCACACCGCCACCCAGCACGTTGATCGGAACGGTCGAAACAATCGCGCCGATTTTCGGGATCAGGCCGCAGACGATCAGGAAGATCGCGCCAATGGTAACGACGTGGCGGCTCATGACGCCTGTCATCGAAATCAGGCCGACGTTCTGGCTGAAGGATGTGTTCGGCAGACCGCCAAAGACACCGGCGACTGCGGTGCCCAGACCGTCCGCATAGGTCGCGCCTGCGATCTCTTTGTCAGTTGCTTCACGACCCGCGCCGCCTTTGCAGATACCGGACACGTCACCGACAGTTTCGATGGCCGAGATGACCGCCATAAAGCACATGCCGATGATGATCGCGCTGTTGAATTCAAAGCCCCATTTGAAAGGCATCGGCGGGGCGAACATGGCCGCGCGGCCAATGTTGCCAAAGTTCACCTGACCCATCATCAGCGCAACCACGTAACCCGCGATCAGGCCGACCAGAACGGCGGCGACAGACATCAGGCCCTTGGTAAAGAACTTTAGCGCCAAGGTGACGATGATCACGGCAAGTGCGGGGATCCACATCGCCAGCGAACCGTACTCGGGCTTGCCAATCAGCGGCACACCACCGGCGGCATACTGAATGCCGACCTTGATCAGCGACAGACCGATCATCAGAACGATCAGACCAGTGACCAGCGGCGGCAGCGCAAAGCGGATGCGCCCCACAAACGTACCGATGATGAAGTGGAAGATACCGCCAATCGCGACTCCGGTCATCAGGCCTGCCAGTCCGGCCACGCCCTGACCCGCGACGGCGGGGATCATGACAGGCAGGAAGGCAAAGGATGTGCCTTGAACAATCGGCAGGCGTGCGCCCACAGGGCCCATGCCGATGGTCTGGAACAGCGTGGCGATACCGGCAAACAGCATCGACATCTGGATCATGTAGATCATGTTCGGAAAATCAGGGCTGTTTGACCCAAAGCCGAAGCCCGCAGCACCGGCGACAATAATCGCGGGCGTCACGTTCGAGGCAAACATCGCCAGAACGTGCTGGATGCCTAGCGGGACGGCCTTGCCAAGTGGTGGCGTATAGTTCGGATCGGACAACTGCGCAGGTGTGCCCAGCCCCGATGATGTAGCGTCTGTCATGTTACTGTTCCCTTGTTGGTTTCAGATGGTCTGCCTTCTACGTGCAGGATTGTGCGCCTTCCGGCGCGGTGATGAGCACGGGCTGATCCAGCCAGTGTTCTTCAAGGTTGGGCGTGGTGCCGATGCGGTCGACCACTGCAAACAGTCCTGGGTCGGCAAGGGGCGTCAGAACGCCATGCCATGTGCCACGGTGAAAATTGATGCCTTGATAGGGCGCGGCCAGAAAGGCGTGGATGTCGCCGGGCTGATCGCCGCCTTCTGCTACGATCACCAGCCACGGATTGCCGTGCATCGGCAGAAAGGCCTGCGATCCTTCGGGGTGTCGTTCTACCAGATCAAGCTGGTAGGGCAGGCTGCGGGCCTTGGCGTTGAAAATGCTGATGCCCGCCTGTCCGTCCGGTCCGAAATCCAGCGCGGCGCGGTCGTGGTGACGTTCGCACAGACCCTGATTGATCAGCTTGTCTGCCGTTCCAGTGGCATCCAGCACATCGCCGAAGGGGGCAAAGGCCTTGGCCGTCAGGGGCTGTGCGATGATCTGTTTCACAGCGTCAGCTCCGGATGGCGGTTGACGTCTTTGTACAGAAGGTACCGGAACGGCCCG
>CATNDK010000253.1 GCA_950096585.1 Thalassococcus halodurans
CTTTTCGATCTTGACCCATCGCTGCCATTCAAGCTCAAGCGACCAGTCATCCTGATCAATCCGACAATCCGGCAAGCGGAAATGATAAGTGGGTCTAGCTGAAATTGTGGCCATATCCATCTTGGCTGCGACGCGATCCTTATCAATCATCGCAAAGATGCACATCATATCCAGCCCGTAGTTTCGCGACGGTGCCAATTCCAGATAACAATCGATAAGCTCTTCCATAGAACCAAATTCGCGTTCGGCCAAAGCATCGACCAAAGCGCGCGGATACGGATCAACAAAGGGAAGCGCGCGGCGCGACAGATCGATGTCCGCTGCGTCCCGCAACGCGTCTTCACAAAGGGCGTAAGCCGTCAGAACCGGCAGGATTTTTTCCAACGTCAGCGCTTCGACTTCGGGATTGAAGTGCACACCATACCCAAGCAGCAAACCGCCATCTGTACCAACCGCGCCAGCCTGTTTAAGCCGATCTACGATGACATCCAGCTTTCCCAACGCCGTGTGTGGAAACGGTGATGTCACCAACTCAAGTGGCACAAATTTCCTTGCGATATCAAGCAGCTTTTGATCAAAGCTGCTTTCGGCTTGATGCAGATACTGGCTATCTAGATAGACCTCGATATCCCCGATCTCGGTATCCTCGATGATCAGGCCCTTATCATCGCGCGGGATAGTTTTTCCGCCGAAGCAGTCGGCGACAATATCTGCCACCGCCTCTTCCTTCAAACCGCCGAATTCGATCTCGACGCCAAGCTGCCGTGTGTCGCCGTCGGTGGTTTTCGGGTTAGGAAGCGTGATCGTTCCCTGAGCCTTATCGGTCATCTTGGTCCTCATTAGTAATCAACGACTTCAGGTTTGAAGTCGGAAATGGTGAAAAGAACTTTCACGGCGTAACACTGGTCTTCTAGACCTTGTTCCAAATCGCCCCCCAACTGGGTGACAAAGGCGCGGATCAACCGGCTACCAAGACCAGTTTCACCCGTGGACGACCTTTCAGCATGTGGATCAGACGTGTTGCTAATCACTACACTCACTTTCCGATCATCCAAACTTTTCACCGAAATGCGCAGCTCGCAGACACCCTGATCATCTGGACCGCCGTACTTGCCTGCATTGGTCAATGCTTCTGCAATCAAAAGCGACAGTGGCACCGCTTGATCTGGGTAAAGCTCTACCTCATCAATATCGCGGATAACGTCGACGCGTGATCCACATTGCGTTTTTACGCCACAGATTTGGTCGATCAGGTTGTTCACCAAGTCATGCGTCTTAACCTTGCCCAAATCCTCAGACTGATAGAGTGATCTATGAACAGTCGCGAGGCCCAGGATGCGGTCTTGTAGGCGTTGCAGGACCATGCGCGTCTCTTCATGCGTCGCCTGACGGATCTGCATGTTCATGATCGATGAAATCAGCTGAAGGTTATTCTTAACTCTATGATGTACTTCTTTGAGAAGAATGGTTTTTTCGTGCAGCGCATCTTCAAGCTGCGCCTCATCGCGCATGATGGATTCCACCATGTTCAGGAAATCATTCTCCATGTCCTGAAGCTCTAGCGCCATATCGGGTGATGTTTTCTGCGATGGAACCCGACGGTTGCGCGCAAAGCCACGCATCTGACGACGCAAGGTGCGGATATGACGGATGACCAACCGATTGACCGCCAGATAGGCCACAATCACGCTGGCAGCCCACATCAAAAGCGGCAATGCACGAGCAAAGCGCTGTTGGTCCACCGCTTGGGCCGCGACGCTGTCCAAAGGCCAGACACTGACCGCCGTCACAAGGCCCGGGATCGATGTTGAAACTGAAAAGATGCGTTCTTGCCCGTCGCCGCTGACTGCTTGAAAGCTGCGCTGGTTGCCGCCGGCCAGTTCGCTGAAGTTTGTTTGCTTCGGAAGAATTTCCTTGGCGCGTTTCGGGGAAACAGTGGTCGAAAGAATTTGTCCCTGCTTGTTGAACGTAATCACATCCACGAAGCCCGGCTCTTCTACCGCCCCTTCCGATGATCTGAGTTCAGACACCGAGAATGAAATCAGCACCTGTCCTTTCAGTACGTCACCATCAAAAAACGGAGAGCTGACGACCACAACCGGCTCGTTGCTAAGCGGTGGATTATCTATGCGCAGAACAGACGGTTCGCGGCTTTTGGCGGCTTCGACCAACAATGGGAAGACTGTCAGGTCTGCTTCGCGTTGCGCGGACAAACACGTCAAATTCGCATCAGTATCGATAACGCCCAAAAAGTTGTGCAGTCCCTCGGACTGCTGAACTTGGTCCAGATGCCGATTACAGGTTAAGGGATCACCTTCCACAACGTCGGAAAGCGCGCTGAGGGTTTGCGCGGCTGCGAGCGTGTTCTGAATGTTGCGCCGTTCGGTCGAGATCGCCGTTTCCGTCAGACCGATCACGTTTAACGCCGCACGTTCGCGGGTCACGTCGTGAAGTTCAGATGTTTGCAGGTATGAAACGACGCCAAGCGGGACGAGCGCGATCGACAAAAAGCCGATGATCCGCGCCCCGAGCCCGCTTGGAACTGGTCTGGGTCCAGGTGTTCCGATCATTGCGAACGCGCGCCGTCAGGCCGACCGTGCAGACACGACAGCCATTGTTGCGCTGTCTGTCATTTCCAAGGCCTCGTGTTCATTCAGGCCCATGATCTCGGCCAGACGTGCGCGACCGCGGTTTGTACGGCTTTTGATCGTGCCGACCGCAACGCCACACATTTCGGCTGCTTCCTCATAGGAAAAGCCGGACGCACCAACAAGGATCAACGCTTCGCGCTGTTCGTCGTTTAGTTGTTCAAACGCGACACGGAAGTCTTTCATTTGCAGGCGACCATCGTGCGCAGGCTTTTCAGAAAGGCTGTTGGTCATCACGCCATCAACGTCGGACACTTCGCGACCGGCTTTACGGCGGTTCGAATAATAGGTGTTGCGCAGAATTGTAAAAAGCCATGCGCGCATATTTGTACCGGCCTGAAAGCTGTCGATTTTCGTCCAGCCCTTCACCAACGTGTCTTGCACCATGTCATCGGCCAAAGAGCCGTTGCGGGTCAAACTAAGCGCAAATGCACGCAGTGCTGGGATGTGTGTCACCAGCTCCTCACGGGGATCAGCACTCATTTCTGCTCTCCCTGCTCGGCTTTTTCCTCGGACGCAGCGCCGCCGTCCTGTGCCTTGAGTTGATCAAGTAGGTTCAAAAACCGATCAGGAATATCTTCGCTGATCATGTCCTGGTAGACACGCTTCAAGTTGTCATCGATGAGCCGAGCCTGCTTCGAATTCTCGATTTCGTTCGCCATGGTTACCCTATATGCTTCCCGCAAAATTCTGATCTGATCTTGGAACCAAACGCGCGAACATGCGTTAGGTTCCAAATTAGTTTGAAAAAAGGATGGGGAAATGACAACACAGGATCTGAGCAGCGAGATCGGCTCAGCACTGCCTTACCTGCGTCGCTATGCACGCGCTTTGACAGGTGATCAAACGTCCGGTGACCGCTACGCGGCAGCCACATTGGAAGCGGTTCTGGCGGACCGTAATATGGTGATCGAAGCGAGCAGCCCGAAAGTGGGTCTGTTCAAAGTGTTCCACGGCATCTGGGTGACAACCGGCGCCCCCGTGACAACAGAGAGCGACGGCCCCCGAGCCGCTGCACAAAAGCATCTTGCGCGTCTGACTACAAACAGCCGCGAGGCGCTTCTTCTTCATACAATCGAAGAATTCAGCCTCTCTGCTGTAGCCGAGATTATGCAGATCGGCGGCGACGAGGCAGAAATTCTGGTTGAAACGGCACGTCGCGAAATGGCGGATGGTCTGTCTGGCCGCGTTCTGATCATCGAAGACGAAGCAATTATCGCAATGGATCTTGAATCCATCGTTGCCGATCTGGGTCACCGCGTCACAGGCGTTGCACGCACCCGCGACGGTGCTGTTGCCCTGGGTGCCCAGGACACGCCTGACCTTATCCTGGCAGATATCCAACTGGCCGATAATTCGTCCGGCGTTGATGCTGTGAACGATTTGCTGGCTGATCTGGGCGAACGTCCTGTGATCTTTATCACAGCCTTCCCCGAACGTCTTTTGACCGGTGACAAACCGGAACCTGCGTTCCTGATTTCTAAGCCCTACTCTGAAGAACAGGTCCGTTCGGCGATCTCGCAGGCGATGTTCTTTTCGTCGACAGAAACGCTCAAAGCTTAAATTTTTTTCTGTCATCCAAAACAAAAAACCCCCGCCGATCAGGCGGGGGTTTTTTCGTGCCGTCTTCAGCGCGTTAGGCTTTGCGCAAGACCCGCGTAACCAGCGTCACAACAAACAGTACCAAGAACACGACGAACAGAACCTGCGCGATACCGGCAGATGCCGACGCGATGCCGCCAAAGCCAAAAACAGCAGCGATAATAGCAACGATGAAGAATGTAACAGCCCAACCAAGCATGGGAAATTCCTTTCGATTTGTGGTGCCCCCGAGTTGTTCGCCGTGATTCTAAAATGGCGAAAAACTGTACAGGCTTTCAAAGAACCGGAACGCTTCCGGCGTCTGAATAACCAACGTGTAAAAGGGTGAAAGGTTCCCGTGTTCCGAATTTATTACCATGGGTTGAAGCTGATCTGCCGGATGAAAACAGAGGCCTGCCGTTCTTAGAAA
>CATNDK010000254.1 GCA_950096585.1 Thalassococcus halodurans
CGTATATGCATCATATATTTGATAAATGATAGCCTGTAGTCCTATCTGGTCTGAACCTGCAAAAGGACCGGACCTGAATGACCCTGATCCAAGACGATTACCAAGACATCCGCGATGGCGTGCGTGCGCTCTGTGCCCAGTTCCCCGCCGAATATCACCGCAAGGTCGATGAACAGCGCGGATACCCCGAAGATTTCGTCGATGCGCTGACCAAAGAGGGCTGGATGGCGGCGCTGATCCCCGAGGAATACGGCGGCTCGGGTCTTGGGCTGGCCGAGGCCTGCGTGATCATGGAAGAGATCAACCGCGCCGGCGGAAACTCGGGCGCGTGCCATGGCCAGATGTACAACATGAACACGCTGGTGCGACACGGGTCCGAAGAACAGCGTCAGCGTATTCTGCCGAAACTGGCGACCGGCGAATTGCGTCTGCAATCCATGGGCGTGACCGAACCCACGACGGGCACGGACACCACCAAGATCAAGACGACCGCCGTCAAGAAAGGCGATAAATACGTCATCAATGGCCAGAAAGTCTGGATCAGCCGCGTCCAGCATTCCGATCTTATGATCCTTCTGGCGCGGACCACACCATTAGCTGAGGTCAAAAAGAAGTCCGAAGGTCTGTCGATCTTTCTGGTCGATATCAAAGAGGCGATTAAAAACGGGATGGAGGTCAAACCGATCCCGAACATGGTCAACCACGAAACCAATGAGCTTTTCTTCGACAATCTGGAAATTCCGGAAGAAAACCTGATCGGGGAAGAGGGTAAGGGGTTCAAATACATCCTGACCGGTCTGAACGCCGAACGGACCCTGATCGCCGCGGAATGTATCGGGGATGGCTATTGGTTCACTGATAAGGTCACGGCCTATGTGAACGAACGCGAGGTTTTTGGTCGTCCCATCGGGATGAACCAAGGCGTGCAGTTCCCGATTGCCGAGGCGTTCATCGAGGTCGAGGCAGCAAACCTGATGTGCCGCAAGGCCGCCGCACTGTTCGATGCGGGCCAACCCTGCGGGTCAGAGGCGAACATGGCCAAGTATCTAGCCGCCAAAGCCAGCTGGGAAGCGGCCAACGCCTGCATCCAGTTCCACGGCGGGTTCGGCTTTGCCAATGAATACGATGTCGAACGCAAGTTCCGCGAAACGCGTTTGTACCAAGTGGCCCCGATTTCGACGAACCTGATCCTGTCCTATGTGGCCGAGCACGTGCTTGGCATGCCGAGGTCCTTCTGATGCGGGCGCTTGAGGGCGTCAATGTTGTTGCTATCGAGCAGGCCGTCGCGGCGCCCTTCGCCTCGTCCCGTCTGGCGGATGCAGGTGCCAAGGTCACCAAGGTCGAACGGCCCGAGGGCGATTTTGCGCGCGGCTATGATGCCGCGGTCAAAGGGCAATCCAGCTATTTCGTCTGGCTGAACCGTGGCAAGGACACCGTCACGCTGGATTTGCGTCAGGACGCCGATAAGGGCGTTCTGGCCGATCTGATCGGACAGGCGGATGTTTTGCTGCAAAACCTGAAGCCTGGGGCGCTGGATCGTTTGGGCTTTGCGCCTGCCGCCTTGCGTGAAGCAAACCCCCGCCTGATCACCTGTTCCATCAGCGGTTATGGCGAAAGCGGGCCAATGGCCGATCGCAAGGCTTATGACCTGTTGATTCAGGCCGAGGTTGGCTTGTGTTCCGTCACGGGTGGCCCGACCGAGCCGTCTCGTGTGGGTGTCTCTGTTGTCGACATCGCCACAGGTGCTGCCGCCTATTCCGCGATCCTTGAGGCGCTGATCCGTCGTGGCATCACAGGGCAGGGGGCCGAAATTCAGGTGTCGATGTTTGACGTCATCGCCGAATGGATGGCGGTGCCGCTGTTGAACCACGAAGGCGGCAATAGCCCGAAACGCATGGGGTTGGCGCATCCGTCCATTGCGCCATACGGGGTGTTCTCGCCCAAATCCGGCGCGGATATCCTGATCTCGATTCAGAGCGACCGCGAATGGCAGGTTCTGTGTGACCGATTTATCGGTCAGCCTGATCTGGCGACAGACCCCCGTTTTGCCACCAATGTGGTGCGGGTACAGAACCGCGATCAGACGGATGCGATCGTAGCCGAGGCGTTCGCGCGGTACGATGCCACCGAGGCGGTCCGTCTGTTGTCCGAGGCCAAAATCGCCTTGGCATCGGTGAATGACATGGCCGCGCTCAGCGATCATCCCCATTTGCGCCGTATCTGTTTTGACAGCCCGAATGGCCCCGTATCAGTGCCCGCACCGGGCGTGCGGTTCGCTGGTGAAGACCGTGATTATGGCCCCGTGCCCGCCTTGAAACCTACCGGAGCTTCCACATGACCGACGTCGATATCGACCACCTGCGCAGCTGGATCGGGCGTGAAGAAACCGCCTCTGAAGGTCTGTCGCCGACGCTGGTCAAGCAATTCTGCACGACTTTGGGTGCCGAGGTGTCCGACGGTGACATCGCCCCGCAGGTGATCCATTTCTGCCTGACCCAGCCCGCCGCGCCGATGGATGCGCTGGGCCGCGACGGCCATCCGGCGCGCGGTGGCTTTCTGCCTCCAGTGCCTTTGCCCCGCCGCATGTGGGCCGGTGGCGCGCTGGAATTCCACGCGCCTTTGCGGGTTGGGCAAGAGGTTACGCGCAAGTCCGTGATCAAGGACGTGGTGATGAAACAAGGGCGCAGCGGGCCTTTGTGTTTCGTCACCGTCGAACATGAAATCCGTGGCGCCGGAGAGTTGGCCGTGATGGAGCGGCAGGATCTAGTTTACCGCGAAGACGGCTCTGGCGGGGCCGCGCCGAAGCCGGTCGGGGACGTCCCGCAGGGCGATCACACAACCAGCTTTATGCCCACCCCAACGCTGCTATTCCGCTACTCGGCCATGACATTCAACGGCCACCGCATCCACTATGACCGCGACTATGCGCAACAGGTCGAAGGGTACCCCGGCTTGGTCGTGCATGGTCCGATGAAGGCGACGTTGATGTGCCACTTTGCCGGAAAAATTGCAGGAAAACCGCCCAAAACCTTCCGCTTCCGCGGCTTGGCACCGGCCTTTGATGGCGCGGAAATCAGCCTGCATGCCCGTAAGGAAGGCGAGGGGATGAAGCTATGGACTGTGCCTGCGGGCGGACCAGCCTCGATGGAGGCTTGGGCGGGGTGGTGATGAATAACCGCTAAATATTTCGATAGCTAACAACACCCGCATCGACAGATATATGCCCGTGTTGCTCTAGCTCCGAGACCAGAGCGAGACAATCTTCTGCTTCAACAGTGTTCCCAAACATGGTTTTTATGGAATTCGCCAAAGTTTGCGGTTTCTTAGGTAAATTCGCTTTGCGTGATTTGAGGTTGTTCATAACCAGTTCAATTCTGTCTTTGATTACATCTTTGTGGTTCGCGGTGATAAATGGCAGTTCAGTGATCCCGGTCCATCTATGTACTTTTAAATTTTTGCTGCGTAGGTGCTCGATCAAAGGATCGTACCCCTTGTCCTTTGAAATAACGTGATAAAAGTCCTTTTGGCTTCTCTCAATCGCACGGCCGAGGTAGCATGCGATGTGAAAGTCCAATGCGTTCGCGCCAGTTTTAGGAATGATGCAGTACTTGGCTCTGTCCCCAAGAGTTTAAAGCGCGGTAGCCGTCTCTATGGGTAGGTTTTTTTGTGCGGCGCCAATAAAAACGGTTACTTGAACATTGTGTGCTGAGAGCAACTCGAAGTTTTTAGGCTGTACGTTTTCAAAATCTACAAAAATGTGGTTTGTACCCAATGCGAATGTCCCAAGTTCAAAATTCTACCACTCTAGACCGGCGGTGAAATTAAAAGTAATTAATTGGGATTTATCAAAGCACGGCGTTCAATGATTTCAAGTCCAAAGTTTTGATCAGACCTCGAGGCTGAATATATCGCTTTGTGCAGCTAACGAAGTGATCCTAATAACTTAAGTGTCGCATCCATGACCCGATGCAAAACTGGGCGCGGGCCTTCGGCCTCGAGTAGGCGGGTCATTGGCACTTCCAGACCCAAAGGTAAATCATCCGGAAAAGCGCCTAGGAAATCGTGCAGGGGGATGGCCCCTTCACCCGGTGCCAAACGTTCGGCCCGACCTGCGAACAGCAGGTCGTCGGTTGTATAGCTCGGCATGACAGGCGCATCGCAGAGATGCGCAAAGCGTAGCCTGTCACGTGGGATGGCCCGTAGCTGTTCCAGTGTGCTGCCCGACCGGTTGAAGTGCAGGCTATCGACGAGAATGCCCACTTCAGGCCCCGCGCGTTCGACCAAAGCCAAGGCTGCCGTCAGGTCTGGCACAACCGTCCACGGAAAGAACTCGAATGACACCTTCAGGCCGCGTTCCTGTGCCAAATCTGATAACTGGCCCAAGCGGTCCGCAAGGCGGTTGAGGTCGGGGTCATAGGGTGCTGTGATCACCTCGCGTGCGCCCAATTCAGCACCTGCTTCAAGGAACGGGGGCAGGGATTTAACATCTGTGTCGGGTTCGATTTTGACGAACTCGATGTCATGCACCTTTAGTCCAGTGTCTTTCAATGCAGCCTTGGTCGCGCGCATCATGGCGGGATCGTCCATCAGCGGATAGCCGGGG
>CATNDK010000255.1 GCA_950096585.1 Thalassococcus halodurans
GGGTGTTATGGGAACCTTTGGCAACAATAGGCACTTGCCGGGCAATGATCCACCGCCCGGCGTGCATTTATCTGCCGGATCAGGCCAGAGTTACCGCCTGACCGGTTTTTGCAGACTGAAGCGCCGCATCCGCCAGTTCCAGCGCCCGCAGACCGTCAAGGCCCGTGGTCGGCGTCGGGCGACCGTTTTCCACCGCGTCCACAAAGGCCGCGATTTCGTTCGCGTAAGCGGCGGTGTAGCGGCTCATGAAGAAGTTCAGCAGCGGCGGTTTGGTATAGCCGTCGCCATTGGCCAGCTCGATGTTGGCCTCGCGGTGGTTCATCGCCGATACCGAGCCCTTAGAGCCATGCACCTCGATCCGCTGGTCATAGCCATAGGTGGCGCGGCGGGTGTTGGTGATGGTGCATTGCTTGCCTGACGCCGTGCGCAGGATGACGTTCACGCTGTCATAGTCGCCCAGCTTTTCAATCTCGGGATCGGTCAGAACCGAGGCCTGCGCCATGACGGTTTCCACCTCTTCCCCCAAAAGCCAGCGGGCCACGTCGAAATCGTGGATCGTCATATCGCGGAAAATACCGCCCGAGCTTTGGATGTACGCAGGCGGCGGCGCGCCGGGGTCGCGGGATGTCAGGGTGACCATCTCGACCTCGCCAATGCGACCCTGATCAATCGCCGCTTTCAGCGCAGTAAAGTCAGGGTCAAACCGACGCTGGAACCCCACCATCAGCGTACCGTTTTGCGCCTTGACCGTGTCGATCACCTGACGGGCGCGGGCCACGTCCAGATCGACCGGCTTTTCACAGAACACGGCCTTACCGGCACGAACAAAATCCTCGATCAGGTCGGCGTGGGTGTCGGTGGGCGTACAGATGATCACCGCGTCGATATCATCGGCGGTCCGGATATCGTCGATGCTGCGGATATCGCAGCCGTATGCGTCGCTCAGCTTTTGTGCGGCGGCCTCGATCGCGTCGGCGACGGCAACCAGAGATGCGCCCGGAACGGTGGTGATGGCCTTGGCGTGGACCTGACCGATCCGCCCGGCCCCTAGAACACCAAATCTGACTGTCATGTTTTACCTCATAGGTCGTTTAGACGGGCAAAGCCCGCCTGTGCGCCGCAGGGTCTGACCCTGCGACGATGTTGCAAAAGTTGTTTGTGGGTGGTCAGCCAAAGGCGGACCTTATGCGGCGTCCGCATATTCGGGCTGTGTTTTGGCACCTGTGATGTAGGCCACCACGTCTTCGCCAGTGATATCGTTGTTCTTGATATCAAGGTTGGCGCAGATGCGGCCACGGCGGAACACCACGATCCGGTCACACAGATCCATCACCTGACGCATGTTGTGCGAAATCAGGATCAGCGGTTCACCGGCCTCTTTCAGCGTGCGGATGATGTTTTCGACCTGAGCCGTTTCCTGCACCCCAAGCGCCGCCGTGGGTTCGTCCATGATGGTCAGCTTGCTGTGAAACGTTGCTGTGCGGGCAATCGCCACACACTGGCGCTGACCGCCTGACATCCGTTCGATGGTTCCGCGAATGTTGGGGATTTTAACGCCCGTTTTTTCCAGCGCCCCCATCGTGCGTTCGCGCATCGCCTTGTAGTCAAGGATCGAAAACGGCCCGAGTTTGAACTTAACCAGTTCGCGCCCCAGAAACAGGTTGTCGGGAACGTCCAGCTGATCGGCCAAAGCCAAGGTCTGGAACACCGTTTCGATACCTGCATTGCGCGCGTCCATCGGGTTTTCGAAATGCACCGGCTTGCCGTCAAAAATGACGTCGCCCCGTGTGCGTTGTTCGACCCCTGTGATCTGGCGGACAAAGGTGGATTTTCCCGCCCCGTTGTCCCCCATGATCGCCACATGCTCGCCTTTGCGCAGGGTAAAGTTAGCCCCCTGCAAGGCATGCACGCCACCGTAGTGTTTGGTCAGATCGCGGGTTTCCAGAATGATATCGTTTGTCATGAAGATCGCTCCTTATGCCCGCGCTGCTGCGCGTTGACGGCGCCATTGGTCCAGAACCACAGCCGCCACAATGATCACGCCTTTGACCATTTCCTGATAGTAGGCGTCGAGGCGCAGATAGGTGAAACCCGAGATAATGACGCCAAAGATCAGCGCGCCCAGAACCGTACCCACAATCGAGCCGCGACCACCGGCAAGGCTGACGCCGCCGATAACTGTCATGGCAATCGCGTCCAGTTCGTACATCACGCCCATACCCGCCTGAGCCGTCAGGTTTTTCGACGCCAGCACCAGCGCGGACAGACCCGCCAGAATACCGGCAATGGTGTAGACAAGCACCTTGTGACGGTCGACCTTGATCCCCGACATCCGGGCCGCGTCTTCGTTCGATCCGATGGCATAGGTGTGTTTGCCGTAGACGGTGTATTTCAGGATAAAGTGGAACAGGATCGCCAGACCGATAAAGATCACCACAGGCGACCAGCCGGACATGCCGTTACCAATCGCGCCGAAGGGTTCGGTCGGGAAGGAAATCGGCTGACCCTTGGACCACCACTTGGCCGCACCACGTGCCGCAACCATCATGCCCAAAGTGGCGATGAACGGCGGAATGCGGGTGTAGGCCACCAATAGCCCGTTCACCAATCCGGCGAATGTGCCGACGGCTATGGCGACAACAATCGGAACGATAACCGGCAAGTCCATCCATGCTTCGCCAAAGATCGCCTTGGGGTTCGGATTGCCGTTGACCAGTGCGGTTTGCGCAAAGCTCATTGCGACCATGGCTGTCAGGCCGACGATAGACCCCGGAGACAGGTCGATCCCGCCCGAGATAATGACCTGCGTGGACCCGATGGCGATGATGCCGATGATCGACACCTGAAGGATGATGATCTTCAGGCGGACCATGTTCAGGATGGTGCCATCGCGGTTGGTGTTGAAGTCGAACAGAAGGCTTTGACCCTTCATATAGGGCAACACCTGCCCCAGAATTTCGAAGATTACGATGATCGCAATCAAGGCGATGAACACGTTCATCTCGTTCGGCCAGGCGCGTTTCTTTGCGTCGAACGACAAACCGCCGATACCATGGGACGTCTCGGACATCCTTTCCCCTCTCTTTTTGGCTTTCCTGATGTTTCACCTAGGAAAGAAGGCGGGCGGAGCCCAAAAGCACCGCCCCCCGAATTGCGTCTGGAACAGGATCAGTTCTTGGACGTGTATTCGTCAACGTTGGCCGGTGTTACCAGTTCGAAGGGGATGTAGACCTTCTGATCCACGTCTTCGCCACGGGACAGACGCAGTGCTGCATCAAGTGCACCACCGCCCTGCCCTGCTGCGTTCTGGAACACGGTGACGTCCAGATCACCCGCCTGCATCGCTGCCAGCGCGTCCTGTGTCGCGTCAACGCCGCCAACCACGATTTCCGCCATATCCAGACCCTGAGCTTTCATCGCCTGAATGGCACCGATCGCCATTTCGTCGTTGTTGGCGATAACCGCGTCAAACTCTTCGCCGGTGGACAGCCAGTTGGTCATCAGATCCTGTGCTTCGTCGCGGGACCAGTTTGCTGTCTGCTGGTCGACAACGGAGATGAAGTTACACATGTCTGTGCCCAGGATGTCTTCGACGTCCTTTGTACGCTGAACGGCCGCCTGGTTGGACAGCTCGCCCATCATCACATAGGCCTTGGCGCCGCCGCCTTTGCCCATAGCGCGCAGCATCTTGCAGACTTCGAATGTTTCCAGCGTGCCGGATTCGATTTCATTGGATGCAACGAACGCCTGATTGTCGGGGAGGGTGTCGACATTGATGGGCTGGCGGTTGACGTAAACCAGCGGAACACCAGCATCGGCGGCGGCTTTGGTCATCGCTTCGGTTGCAGAGGTATCAACCGGGTTCACGATGATGGCATCTACACCAGAGGCAGCAAAGTTGTTGATCTGGTCAAGCTGCTTGGCAACGTCGTTCTGTGCGTCTTCGATCTGAACATCGACACCTTCCATGCCGTCGGCCAGTTCCTGAATACCGTTGCGCAGAACTGTCAGAAAGTTGTCGTCGAACAGTGCCATGGATACGCCGATCGTTTCGGCCATGGCCGTTGTCGACATCAGCGATGCGAAGCCCGCAGCAATCAAAGTCTTTTTCATGAGTTTCCTCCCATTATTGGCGTCCGGCACGCCATTCCCATCCGGAAGCCCCCAAGTGGTCGTTAAGGGCCAATCACTCCTCATGCTCAGGCGGGCTGCGCCTGAAGCTCTGAGGCAATGAATTCGAAAGATGCTTTCAGATCCGCAAAAGGCTCTGTCAGCGCGTGAATTTCGGGGGCAAAGCATTCATAGGAAATGGCCCCTGTGTATCCGGCTTCCAGAAGCGCGCGGATTTGTTCGATGTTGCCCAGACGGTCGCGGTCATCGACCAGAACGCGGTGCTCATCCTCCATCTGATCGACCCGCAGCGCAGGATCGACGACACCCGAGATGTGGACGATGCCGGTATGTTCAGGGAACATCGGACCGCCGTCTGCCAGCGTGTGATGGAACGTGTCGTGGACCAGTTTGTAGCGGCCCGTGGCA
>CATNDK010000256.1 GCA_950096585.1 Thalassococcus halodurans
GCAGATCGCAGCTGCCTTTTTCCGTTCTCAGCCGTCCCTTGGTGATCAACCGGCAGAGATGCGCCCAGCCTGTCCGGCTGGCCGCCAGCGCGGTGATCTCGATCCCTTCGCGGAACACCAGCCGTGCTGCGGGAATCAGGCGGGGGACGTTGGTGATATCGATGCCTTGGGGGATATGCCCATCCGGCGCGGGCGGGCCGATGGGACCATCCAGCGCCTCGGCCTGGGTGCGTTCTTTCACTTGTCGCGCGATATCGCGGGCCTTGGTCCATGCCCGCACAATCCCCGCGACCGAGTTCTCATCGGCGATCGCGATGGCGGACAGGCCGGTCAGGGCCGCACGCTCCATATATTCCTCGGGGTGGGACGCCCCTGTGAGAAAGGTGAAATTCGACGTGATACTGAGTTCGGCAAACATGGGATCAGATCAGGACCAAAAGACGAATCGGGATACAGCCCGCCCATTATGTTCTACTTTTGTTCCTTTTCGAAGAGGGGCTTTGCCGCGCCTGTGCAGGAAACTGCCGCCCCGACACAGCCCATGGGTTTTCCATTGCCTTCAGAGCAGATAGACCAAAGCGCAGGCAGTCAAAGGGACAGATCATGGCCGATACATCCGCCAAACCCACGCGCGGCGTGGTTTACGTGGCCTGGGGCCGTGACCACGTTGATGTGGCGCGCCGCTCTGCCGCCAGCGTGAAGCGGTCCAACCCCGATCTGGGCACCACGATCTGGTGCAAGGACGGCGATGATACCAGCGGCTTTGATCAGGCGTTTTTCATTCCCGAAGGGCTGAAGCGCCCCAAGGTGAACGTGCTGGGCGACAGCCCCTATGACGAAACCCTGTTTCTGGACAACGACACGATCATCCGCAGCGATCTGGGCACGATGTTCGATCTGCTGCAGAAATACGAAATGTGCGGGGCGCAAGTGATCCTGTGGCATCGTCCGCGCCACCAGAAAAAGATAGATCTGGACCTGCCCGAGACCTTCCCCGAGATCAACACAGGCGTGTTGCTGTATCGGAAAACCGAAGGCGTGCTGGCGTTGTTCAAGGATTGGGCCGACACCTTTGCCAAATCCGGCATGGGGATCGACCAGCCCAGCTTCCGTGAAGTGCTGTGGCGGTCGGACATCGCGTTTTATGTGCTGCCTACACAGTTCAACAAACGGGTGTTCGAGGCCTCAGAACTGATCTGGTCGGATCAGCCGCGCCCGCGTATTCTGCACCTTGAGATTTTGCGGCCCCAGAAGAACCCGATCAAACGCTGGCTGTCGAATCTGATACGTTAGACGTGGCGTCGCTGCTTGTCTTGGCGGGGGCGACATGGCATTTCTTGACCAATTGATAAAAAGGTATCGCCCATGCAGACCATCAGCGCAACCGGCACCCTTCCCCAAACGGTCGAGCCCCGTAACCCCGGAACCGCGCTTGATCTTGATTGGGTCATGCGCGCCACGGCCAACCGATCGGCGATTGAACGCCGCGCGGTAACCCTGCCTGCGCGCCGGTCGGTCAAGAAGGATCATCAGGCCGCATGGCTGGCCCGCGCTGTGTCCTGCATCGATCTGACGACGCTGGCAGGCGATGACACCGTTGGTCGCGTCCGTCGCTTGTGCGCCAAGGCGAAACAGCCGGTTCGCGCCGATCTGCTTGAGGCGATTGGCCTGCCCGATCTGACGGTCGGTGCCGTCTGCGTTTATCACGACATGATCGCCCCTGCGGTCGAGGCGCTGGAAGGCTCCGGCATTCCGGTTGCTGCGGTGTCCACCGGCTTCCCTGCGGGTCTGTCGCCGTTTCACCTGCGCGTACAAGAGATCAAGGAAAGCGTCGCCGCAGGTGCCGCCGAGATCGACATCGTGATTTCGCGCCGCCATGTGCTGACCGGGAACTGGCAGGCGCTTTATGACGAAATGCGCACCTTCCGTGATGCCTGCGGAGATGCCCATGTGAAAGCCATCCTTGCCACCGGCGAACTTGGCACCCTGTCGAACGTCGCGAAGGCCAGCCTGATCTGCATGATGGCAGGGGCCGATTTCATCAAAACCTCGACCGGGAAGGAAAGCGTCAACGCGACCTTACCCGTCAGTCTGGTGATGATCCGCGCGATCCGCGATTTCTATGACGCGACGGGATACCGCGTCGGCTACAAACCCGCGGGCGGGATTTCCAAAGCCAAAGACGCAATCACCTATCTGGCGCTGATCAAGGAAGAGTTGGGAGACCGCTGGTTGCGGCCCGATCTGTTCCGTTTTGGTGCATCGTCCCTGTTGGGCGATATCGAACGCCAGATCGAACATCATGTCACCGGTGCCTATTCGGCATCGTGGCGGCACGCGATGGCGTAAGGGATGCAGAATAACCCTTATATCCTTCTGTTCGGCATCTTCTTTGCCATCTGGCTGGGCGCGAAATCGTGGCGGCGCAATCGTCTACGCCGTGCCGTGCGCGATCTACCGACAGCCAGCCGCCGCTTGCTGGGGCCAGAGCCGGATTACCTGCCACCATCACAAGACAGCGCGCCGCCTGAACTGGCGGGCTACCTGCGCCTTCATCGCCGCAGCGGCCAGATCCAGAAGGGCCTTTGGGGCCTTGCCGGACTGTGGCTGGCCTTTGTTATCTTCCTCGTCCTGAGAAAGCAGTTCCTATGACCGTCAAAGATATTTTCGAAAACATGGACTACGGCAGCGCCCCTGAAAGCGCGGGCGATGCGCTGGCTTGGATCACCGATCAGGGCGCACGCTTCGGCCTGTTTATCGACGGTGAATTCACGGCTCCGGGCGACACGTTCGAAACCACCAACCCCGCCACGGGCGAGGTGCTGGCAGACATCACACAGGCCACTGCCGACGACGTGGCCGCCGCCGTGTCAGCCGCCCGCGCCGCACAGCCGGAATGGGAAGCCATCGGCGGCCCTGCCCGCGCGCGGTTCCTTTATGCGCTGGCTCGCCTGCTGCAAAAGCATTCCCGCCTGTTTGCGGTGCTGGAGACGCTGGATAACGGCAAACCGATCCGCGAGGCGCGGGACGTGGATATCGCGCTGGCGCATCGTCATTTCTACTACCACGCGGGCTGCGCCCAGCTGGAAGAAACACAGGCACAGGGCCGCGTGGCCCAAGGCGTTTGCGGCCAGATCATCCCGTGGAACTTCCCCCTGTTGATGCTGGCGTGGAAGGTCGCGCCCGCGCTTGCGATGGGCAACACGGTGGTTCTGAAACCTGCCGAGTGGACATCGCTGACGGCTCTGCTGTTTGCTGATATCTGCCGTCAGGCCGGTCTGCCCAAGGGCGTTGTGAACATCGTCACGGGCGACGGTGCTGTGGGCGAAATGATCGTCACCGCCGACGTCGACAAGATCGCCTTTACCGGCTCAACCGAAGTGGGCCGTAAAATCCGTCAGGCCACCGCGGGCAGCGGTAAATCGCTGACGCTCGAACTGGGCGGAAAGTCCCCCTACATCGTGTTCGAAGACGCCGATCTGGACAGCGCGGTTGAAGGGCTGGTCGATGCGATCTGGTTCAACGGTGGGCAGGTCTGTTGCGCAGGGTCGCGCCTGTTGGTTCAGGAAGGTATCGCGGATCGGTTCTATGCCAAACGGCGCGCCCGTATGGACAAGCTGCGCGTGGGCAACCCGCTGGACAAATCCATCGACGTGGGTGCCATCGTGCACCCTGAGCAACTGGCCCGCATCCGCGCGATGGTCGAGGCCAGCGGCGGCGATATGCACCAGACCGCTGGCGTGCCAGAGGGCTGCTACTATGCCCCCACTCTGATCACCGATCTGTCGAATGCCGACCCGCTGATGCAGGAAGAAATCTTTGGCCCCGTTCTGGTCGCCACCACCTTCCGCACCCCGTCCGAGGCGATCGAGATCGCGAACAACACGCGCTATGGCCTTGCCGCGACGGTCTGGTCTGAAAACATCAACGTCGCGCTGGACGTCGCGCCGAAACTGGCCGCAGGCGTGGTCTGGGTGAACGGCACCAATATGTTCGACGCGGCCGCGCCCTTTGGCGGCATCCGCGAATCCGGATTTGGCCGCGAAGGTGGGCCTGAAGGCCTGTGGGCCTACACCAAGCCCGCCGAAAAAGGCCCGCTGGTCACGGAAATCGCCGCCTTCGAAGGCGACAGCGCGGAACCACAGCCGGTGGACCGTACCGCCAAGCATTATATCGGCGGCAAACAGGCCCGCCCCGACGGGGGCTACGCCCGCAACATCTATGACGCATCCGGCGCGCTGATCGGCCAATCGCCCATCGGCAACCGCAAAGACATCCGCAACGCGGTCGAGGCCGCACGTGGTGCCAAGGGCTGGTCAGCGGCCACCGCGCACAACCGCGCGCAGGTGATCTACTTCCTTGCTGAAAACCTGTCGGCCCGTGCAGGCGAACTGGCCAAAACGATTGACCGCATGACCGGACAGGATACCGGCGCGGATGAAGTCGAAGTCGCCGTAAACCGCCTGTTCCACTACGCCGCTTGGTCCGACAAATTTGCAGGCGATGCCCGTGCCGTTCCGATGCGCGGCCTT
>CATNDK010000257.1 GCA_950096585.1 Thalassococcus halodurans
TACAAGCTGAGTGCCGATAATGATGTCCGCGCCACCATTGGCGATGCCTTCAATCTCGGCCTTCAGCGCGCGGGCCGATCCATACATGTCCGATGACAGAACCGAGATGCGGGCATCGGGGAACAGCTTTTCGGCCTCTTCGGCCAACCGTTCAACACCCGGACCAACAGGGGCCATGCGGCCTTCAGCCTCGCACGATGGGCATTTGTCGGGGATCGGCGCGCTTTCCCCGCATTGGTGGCAGATCAGGCGTTTCAGGAACCGGTGTTCAACCATCCGCGCGTCGCAGTGTTCGCATCCCACCTGATGCCCGCAAGCGCGGCAGATGGTGATGGGCGCATAGCCGCGACGGTTCAGGAACAACAGCGCCTGTTCGCCCGCATCGACCCGCATCTGCACGGCGACGCGCAGTTGTTCGGATATCCAGCGATCCGACGGCAGCTTTTCCCCACGCATATCCAGCGCGCGCATTTCCGGCATCACGGATTCACCGAACCGCGATTTCAGCGTCAGCTTTTCGTATTTTCCAGCCTCGGCGTTCGCCCAAGTTTCAAGGCTGGGCGTGGCGGAGGCCAGAACCACCTGCGCACCGTTCAGCGACGCCCGAAGAACCGCCATGTCGCGGGCGTTATAGAGCACGCCTTCTTCCTGCTTATAGGAAGTGCCGTGTTCTTCATCGACAACGATCAGGCCAAGTTGCTGGAACGGCAGGAATAATGCAGACCGCGCGCCGATCACCATTTGTGCCGAGCCTTCACCGATCATTTTCCAGACGCGGCGGCGTTCGGTCATGGTGACGCCGGAATGCCATTCAGCGGGCTTTGCGCCAAAGCGTTCCTGAACGCGGGTCAGGAATTCAGCGGTAAGGGCGATTTCCGGCAGCAGCACCAGCGCCTGTCGCCCTTGGCGCAGGCATTCTGCGACGGCCTCTAGATAGACCTCGGTTTTGCCTGACCCGGTGACGCCGTGCAGCAGCGTGGTGCCGTAGTTGCCCGATTTCACCTTGTCGCGCAGATGCGCAGCGGCTTGCGCCTGATCCTCGGCCAAGTCTTTCGACGGAAGGTCCGGATCGAGATAAGGGAAGGCGGTGTCGCGCGGGCTTTCTTCCTCGCGGACGCAGCCCAATTTGACCAAACCTTTGACCACCGATTGCGTGACGCCCGCAGCTTCGGCCAGTTCGCCAAGGGTCAGGGACAGGCCACCAAGTTCCTCAAGCGCGGCCAGAACGCGGCGGCGGGCATCGGTTTCCCGTTCGGGGCGCCCTTCGCCCAGACGATAGATTTTGCGCATCGAAGGCGGATCGCCCAAGCCTGGTGCGCGGGTGGCAAGGCGCAACATCGCGGACATCGGTGTTAGCGTATAATCGCCTGCTTTGGTCAGAAATGCCTGCATTTCTTCGCGCATCGGTGGGGCGTCCAGCACGCGGATGACGGAGCGGACCTTGGAAATATCCCAATTGCCTTGTCCAGGCCCCCAGACAACGCCCAACACCTTGCGCGGACCAAGCGGCACCTCAACAAAAGCACCGACGAAACAACCACCTTCGGGGGCGCGATAGTCCAGCACACGATCCAAAGGCTGGGTCGTGAGAACACCGATCAACGCGCCGGTTTCAAAGAAGGTCGGTGACGATTGCATGGGTTACGGTTTCTCAGTCCTGACGCGTAAGGTAAAGACCTTGACCCACAAATGAAAAAGGGCGCGCAAAAACTGCACGCCCTTTTGTTGATGTCAGGTAAAGATCAGAGACCGATTTTTTCAGCCTGACGCACGATCACCTCGGCCTGTTTGATCGACGCGATGTCGACCAGACGGCCTTTGTAGACGGTCGCGCCTTCGCCGCGGGCCTTGGCCGCTTCCATCGCTTCCAGAATTTCGCGGGCCTCGGTCACAGCCGCTTCGGACGGTGTGAAGACTTCGTTCGCCAGTGCGACCTGCTTGGGGTGGATCGCCCATTTGCCGACCATGCCCAGCGTCGCCGAACGCAGGGCCTGTGCGCGGAAACCTTCGTCGTCAGAGAAGTCACCGAACGGGCCGTCGACCGGCAGAACGCCGTGTGTGCGGCAGGCTGCGACGATGGCGGCCTGTGCCCAGTGCCACGGGTCGGACCAGTATTTCTGGCCTTCGCGGTGCATGTAGTAGTTTTCCTGCGTGCCACCGATGCCGGTAGTCGCCATGCCCATCGAGGCTGCGAAGTCAGCGGCGCCAAGGCTCATGGCCTCAAGGCGCGGGGTGGCGGCAGCGATTTCTTCCACGTGGGAAATGCCGGCCGCAGATTCGATAATAACCTCGAACTTGATCGGCTTTGTGCGGCCCTTGGCGGCCTCGACCGCGGTAACCAGAGCGTCAACGGCATAAAGGTCAGCGGCGCAGCCCACTTTGGGGATCATGATCTGGTCGATACGATCCGACGCGTTTTCCAGAATTTCGACCACGTCGCGGTACCAGAACGGTGTATCCAGACCGTTGATACGCACGGACAGGGTTTTGGTGCCCCAGTCGACGTCGCCAATAGCTTCGATCACGTTTTTACGGGCCTGATCCTTGTCTGTCGGTGCGACCGAGTCCTCAAGGTCAAGGTTGATAACGTCGGCAGCAGAGGCGGCCATTTTTTCAAAGATCGCAGGGCGCGAGCCCGGTCCGAAAAGTTGGCAACGGTTCAGGCGGGCAGCCGGTGTAGGTTGGATCTTGAAGGACATGGCGCGTCTCCTCGTTGAAAGAAAATGTCGTATACGCTGGCATACGGGTTATTAAATGACCCTAGGCTATGCAAGCGGATTTTGCGCCTGCGGCAAAAAACGCTGCGACGCGGCGATGGGCTTGGGACTCGTGATGGTGTGAACCTGCGGCGTGCGTCGTGAATTGTGGGATATTCTTCGATAAAAGGTGGAAAAGAGGTGAAAATCTTCCGATGTTTTCGTGAATCGTACGGTTTTTGCGAAGTTTTTCGAAAATACGGGGCGCATGCTGCAGGCAAGTCCAAAGGAGCCTGCCATGATCAAGACCCCCTATCTTCTATTCCTCGGCGACGCGCCGGATCCTCTTGCCGCGAAGGTTGCCCAAGGCATTAAGGACTGGCGGCCTGAAAACTGCGTCGGGCAGTTGCGTCTGGAAGGGTGCAAAGCGGACATGGGGCTGGCGGATATGACGTTGGCCGAGGCCTATGACGCTGGCGCGCGTACATTGGTCATTGGCGTCGCTAACCGCGGTGGCGTTATTTCGCCCCTTTGGAAAGATGTGCTGCTGTCCGCGATGGATCACGGCTTTGATCTGGCGTCGGGTCTGCACAATCTACTAAGCGAAGAAGATGATCTGGTGGCCAAGGCCGCCGAGACGGGGCGTGAGCTGCATGATGTGCGCGTTCCGACCGTCGATTATCCGATTGCCAACGGTGTGAAGCGCACGGGCAAACGTGTGCTGGCGGTTGGGACCGATTGTTCTGTGGGAAAGATGTACACAGCCCTGGCACTGGACCGCGACATGCGGGCGGCGGGGATGAAATCGACATTCCGCGCGACGGGGCAAACCGGCGTTCTGATCACTGGCGACGGTGTTCCTTTGGACGCGGTCATCGCTGACTTCATGGCGGGCTCGATCGAGTGGCTTACACCGGACAATGACGAAGATCATTGGGACGTCGTCGAAGGGCAGGGCAGCCTGTTCCACGTGTCCTTCTCGGGCGTGACCATGGCGCTGATCCACGGATCCCAGCCTGATGCGCTGATTCTGTGTCATGAACCCACACGCGAACACATGCGCGGGCTTCCGGGCTATAAACTGCCATCGCTTGAGGCGGTACGCGACACGGCGTTGATCATGGCAAAGGTGGTGAACCCCGACTGTCAGGTTGTGGGCGTGTCGGTGAACACCCAGCATCTGAGCGATGAAGACGCCAAAGCCTATTGCGCCGAGGTCGAGGCGCGACTTGGTCTGCCGACCGTCGATCCCTATCGCCATGGGGCAGAAAGGCTGGTTGCGGCGCTGCAGGCGTTGTGATCGGAATGGGTGCGATCAAAGACGAGGTGTCACAAGTGATTTCTGTTCAGCGCGAGCGGTTCAAGCTGGCCGAGGTGTTCACGATCAGCCGCGGGTCACGGACCGAAGCCAAGGTTTTGACCGTGCGAGGGACGCGGAACGGGGTCACTGGCTGGGGCGAATGTGTGCCCTATGCACGTTATAACGAAACGCTGGACAGCGTGACCGAGGAAATCGCAGGCCTGCCTGCGGATGTGACGCGCGATGCATTGCAGGATTTGCTGCCGGCAGGGGCCGCGCGCAACGCGGTTGACTGCGCGCTTTGGGATTTGGAAGCGAAATCAAGCGGCAAGCGGGTATGGGAACTGGCTGATTTGCCCGCGCCACGCCCCGAAATCACGGCCTACACCCTGTCACTTGCTTCGCCGGAAGAGATGGAAGCGCAGGCGCGCAAGCATGCGTTTCGCCCGTTGTTGAAGATTAAGCTGGGCACGCCGGATGATATGCCCCGATTGGAAGCGGTGCGCCGTGGTGCGCCTGACGCGCGGATCA
>CATNDK010000258.1 GCA_950096585.1 Thalassococcus halodurans
GAACCTTTAGAGTCTGTGTACGAAATTCTTGTACCGTTGTAACAGGCATGATCACCATACGGTTTGGATCAATGCTACGATCAATTACCATCTGTTTTGTGATTGCAGATTCACTTTCAAAATAAATGACACCAGCATTCGGGTCTTTATCAAGAAAGTTCTTAACAATTCCCATAAGAAAGTAAGTCTTACCTGTCGCACTCTCTCCCGCAAGAGCTGTAATTTTGTTAGATGCTAATCCACCGTAAAGAGAACCAGATAACAATGCATTAAAGATGTAAGAACCAGTGTCAATAAATGAGTCTACATCACCAGCTTCTACACCGTCACTTACCAAAGATGCATATTCGTTTCCTACATCCTTGATTATATTCTTTAAAAAATCATTCATGTATTATATATCTCCTTATTTTATTGCAATTGCACCAATAAACAAGTGGTTCTGCCAGAACGACTGAACCGCTTCGGTTTCATCCTCGCGGCCCAGAACATCGCCGCCCAAACGGGGATCGGCCCCCGCGGCACGGGCATTCTGGCGGCGACCGACAAGTAGGTAGGCCCCTGCGCGTTCAATACCTTTCATTTCAACATCGGCTTTGAAATCAAAGTCGAAAAGGCTGTTCAGGTCGCCTTGGGTTTCCACATCGACCATGACGCCACCGGGCGGGCTTGCGTTCTGAAGCCGCGCTGCACGGTTCATCACGTTGCCCACCATACGCAGGCCATCACCGACCTTGATCTGATCGGATTTGCCGATGATGGCAGGGCCTGTGGCCACACCAATCCTGAAGCCCACCTCGACCTTTTCACCCGAAGGCACACGGTAGTTCCGCGCGTTCAGGTCGGTCTGCATGGTCATGGCGGCATTCACGGCCCGCTCTGCATCACCAACGCGCGTGCGCGGATAGCCGAACAGAACCAGCGCACCATCCCCGTGAAGCGACGCGACATACCCGCCAAACCGCCGCGCCACGTCACTGCAGGTCACAAAGAAGGATTGCAGCAGATCATGCATATCATCGGCAGACAGCCGTTCGGCCAATTGCGTCGATCCGACCATGTCGATGAACATCACGCTGAGCCTGCGAAGCTCGAACCCGTCGCGTGGCTCTTCCTGCACAAAGCGTTCAGTGACCAGCCCAACCTGCTCCATCGCGCCGATCAGTTTCTTGCGGGGACCAAGGCTCAGCCCAAGTTCCTGGAATTCAGCTTCACCTAATGTCCAGAACACGTCGTCATCGACGTCTTCAGCCAAAAAGACATCCACAAGATGCCCCAAGCCGAGGCGATCCAAGAAAACAATCATTTCTGGCCGATCGTTCAAAGACAGCGCCCTCCAAACACCTTATCCGAAACCAGCTTTCTGCAGAGATATCTGCGCAACGAAGCTTCATTGACACAAAAATTCAGGCTTGTGCAGCCTCGCCTTTCAAGAAAATCAAATATGTATTTCAACCTCAAGAAATCTGCGTTCCCTTGCCCAAACCGCAGGCATCCCGCCACGAATTTGCAACGCCGGTTGCCGTTCAAAACAGTCTTCTTGCATTCCGCTGGACAGATACGTAGCGGAATGTTCAATCTATTGCGACCCCACGTGGTTTGTTTGAAAAGACCGATTTGAAAGACCAGAATATGACCGAGATTTCGCAGCTTCCCAAGAACCCCTATTCGTTGGGCCTGCTGGCGCATTACCTGTCGAAACATCCGCCCTTTGACACTTTCGAATTCGGGCCATCAATCAGCACCCTACTGCATCAAATCAACAATGGCACGCATTTGATTGCATCGCGCAACGACGCCATCGTCGGCTATATCGGCTGGCTGAACACCACCGACGAAATCGCCAAGGAATGGTTGGAAAACGGTGGCAAGCTAAGCCACGACGCATCCGGCACCTCGATCGCGGTGACGATTTTCGCGGCCGACCGCCAAGAAGACATCATGCGCATCATGCGTGCGGCCAAGCGGGCGAAACCCGGACGCTCGGTTTATTGGAAGCGCTATTTTCAGGATGGCCGCGATCCGGCGTCGCGCCGCGTAACGGTTGAAAAATGACACAACCCGAATATCGGGTCGAGATCGCAAATACGCTGGTCGGCTCTGTTCTTGCTGAAATCGCGGTGCGCATCTGGGAAGCGCCGCAAAGCCCCTACTCTGTGATCTGCGCCCATGGATTTGCAGGAAACGGCGCCGAATTCGACCTGCTGGGCCGGTTTTTTGCAGAACGTGGTATTACAGTGATTGCGCCGGACTTTCTCGGGCGGGGTCGATCCACATTTCTAATGAACGACCGCAGCTACTCCGCCGCCAGTTACGTTGCATGCCTAGAGGCGGTCGAGCAGTTCGCAACACCCGTATCCTGCCATCTCGGATCGACGTGGGGTGGCGTGATCCAGTATGCCTATCTGGCCGGAAAAGCTTGGAAAAGCGCGGGTCTTATCCTGAATGACGTACCGCTGAAATCGGATGCCTATCTACAGGGCCTGCGTGACTATTTCCGCAAAGAGGCGTTTCTGACATTTGCGACGCAGGAAGAGTGCAAGGCCTACCTGATCGCCGCCCGCAGATACCAGTTTCTGGCACCAGACGATCTGGAAAGGATTTTAGCGGACCGCGTTATGGAAACCGAGGGCAGTTGGCGTTTGGCCTACGATCCGGCCATCACATCGCCTTTCAGCAATAGCAGCGTGTATTCGCTTTACGACACATTGGAAGATGTCTCGATCCCGATACTGATGACCTACGGCCATCAGAGCCCGCATTCGCATCATCCCGAAATCGAGGAACTGGCGTCAAAACGCGACAATGTTCATCTGCTCACGAACTTGAATGATGCGTTCCCTGTCAGCCTGATGCGCCCCGAGCAAATCGATGTGATTTATGATTTCGCGCGGCACTGCTTCAGTCAGCAGAAGCCTCCGAAATTGCCCTGATTTGCAGCGAGTTATTCAGCAGCGGACAGAACGCCAGAGCATACTGAAATCCCGTATCTCTTGCAGAATTGGTGAATTTGTACCGCGTCAACAAGATGCGCAATGCTTCGTCGATCTCCAGCGTCGCAAGACGCCGTCCACCGCACATGCGTGGCCCCGTCAGGAAGGGCTTGAACGCCCGTGTAACGGCAGGTGAGCCCTCGACAAATTCACTGCGCGCCGCATGAAACGCATTCGGATCGGACCAAGTGTCGGGATCGCGGTGCAGCGCAACGATGGAAACGACAACCACGTCACCCTTGCTCAGGTCTTGGCCACCAAGCGTCGCATCTTCTGCAAGTTCGCGAACAACAAACGGAATTGGCGGGAAAAAGCGCATCACCTCGTCACGGAAAACCTTCACGCTATCGGGTGTTTTGCCTTCCGCGGCCAGAACGTCCTGCCGCAGCTTTTCTTGCACTTCCGGACCTTTTGACAGGCAGTCGATCATCCAGCCCAAGGACGCCGTCGTTGTTTCGATGCCCGCGAACATGTTGGTCATGAAATCCGATACCGAGTCCTCCAGATCCTGATCTGTACGCCCGTCGGACATGCTTCGAATAAGGGCTTCAAGTTCAGGAAACTGTTGGCAAATCGCCCAGAAATCAAAGCACATCTGCCGAGCCAGTAACACGATCATGTCCGGATCCTGTTTGGCCGTGTTGGTTCCGCTCCAGGACGTGTATTGCAGCATCGCCGACGCCGCCCGCAGCTTCTGGAAGATGTCCAGAAACGGAGTCACGTCGATGTCGATACCGAAGGCCTTCAGAAAAACCCGAAGCGCCGCACGCCCGATGGACCTTTCCAGCTCGGCAATCTCAAGCGTGTCGTGAAACCCGATCTCTTCGCCGTAGACCTTGGCAATCTCGGGGATCATCGCGGGCCGCCCCGCCTTGGCCAGATGCTTTTGCGATTTCTCACGGAAATGGGCCCAAGTGGCGCCATTCAGAGTAAACCGGCTCGCTCCGAAAGAGGCGACCAAACCGAAATTCTTCACGTACAAATCATGGTTCTGGAAAACGACGTTGGCGACGTCCGGCTTTTCAACAACAAAGATTTTACCAAGAAAATCATCGCGCTCCTCGACCGGCCTTTGTGTGCGTCCGAACAATTCGATCACGACTTCGTTCAGATACTTTTTCGCAGCAGCAATGTCGTTTGCCGACCAATACAGTTCTTTATTCATGATCAAAGTCTCGTTCAGGCCTCGGATGCTGCCCAGAATTGTTCCAATGGCGCCGCCAGATCAGCTGCGTGTGTAAGATGAAGAAAATGGCCGGCACCGGCAACGGACAACCGACTGGCACCCTGCCCGATTTGCCCCGCAGATGCTTCAAAAATCTCGTCCGGAAAATAGCGATCATCCGTGCCGTTTACGATCAGAACCGGACAAGCAGGTGATTGATAATTGGCCGCTGCAGCAAGAGCCTGTCCAGACATCGAATTTCGATAGAAAGCCCTGACGCGCGCTGGCTCCGTGGCCTCTAAACCAGCTTGGACAGCGGCCCAAACCGCCTCATCCTCAGACTTTAGATGTCCGAACTTC
>CATNDK010000259.1 GCA_950096585.1 Thalassococcus halodurans
TTTATCGCTTTGGTCGGTGCCTACTGGTTCGTTGAACGGGTTTTCCTGTAAGGCGAATTAGCTGGGGCAGGGGGCTTGCCAAGCTGACAAACACCCAGTATACGCGCGCCACTTAATCCCGCAGGCGGGGTCGGGCCTTTGGGGGAGACATCCCCAAGCGTCCACCGGTTGGAGCATCCGCTCTATCACCCCCGCCAAGGCGTAAACCGGAAAGGAAAAGAAGCATGGCTCTTCCCGAGTTCACCATGCGCCAGCTGCTCGAAGCAGGCGTACACTTTGGTCACCAAACACAGCGTTGGAATCCCCGTATGGGCGAGTTCATCTATGGCTCGCGCAATGGCATCCACATCATGGACCTTACTCAGACAGTTCCGATGCTGGACGCTGCTCTGAACGTGATCCGTGAAACCGTCGCAAAAGGCGGCCGCGTTCTGTTCGTTGGCACCAAGCGCCAGGCACAGCAGCCTGTTGCAGACGCCGCAGAGAAATGCGCGCAGTACTACATGAACCACCGTTGGCTGGGCGGCACGCTGACAAACTGGCAGACCGTTTCCAAGTCCATCCAGCGCCTGCGTGAAATCGACGAGCGTATGGCTGAAGGCGCAGAAGGCCTGACCAAGAAAGAGCGTCTGAACATGGAACGCGACCAGCAGAAGCTGCAGGCTTCCCTGGGCGGCATCCGTGAAATGGGCGGCGTTCCTGATCTGCTGTTCGTCATCGACGTGAAAAAAGAAGCTCTGGCTGTTGCAGAAGCAAACAAACTGGGCATCCCGGTTGTTGCGGTTGTCGACACAAACTGCTCGCCCGATGGCGTAGACTACATCATCCCGGGCAACGACGACGCGGCACGTGCGATCCAGCTGTACACAGACCTGGCATCCCGCGCAGCTCTGGACGGCATGTCCGCACAGATGGGCGCAGCTGGCGTTGATCTGGGCGCACTGGAAGAAGCACCGGTTGAAGAAGCCGTCGCTGAAGCAGGCGCAGAAGCGTAAGCAACCCGAGCTTTGTCGCAAAAGCGACATGCTCATCTGACATGAGCGGGTAGCCCCATATTCAGGGGCCGCCCGGACTGTAATCCGAAGATGAGGAGAGCCGATATGGCTATCACAGCTGCACAGGTTAAAGAGCTGCGCGAAATGACTGGCGCGGGCATGATGGATGCCAAAAAAGCACTGACCGAAACTGATGGTGACATGGACGCGGCAATCGACTGGCTGCGCACCAAAGGTCTGGCGAAAGCGGCCAAGAAATCCGGTCGTACTGCTGCCGAAGGTCTGGTTGCTGTTAAAGTTGATGGCGGCGTTGGCGTCGCGGTTGAAATCAACTCTGAAACCGACTTCGTTGCGAAGAACGCTGAATTCCAGGACATGGTTTCCAAGATCGCTGATGCAGCGGTTTCCGCGTCCGACGTAGAAGCACTGGCAAACACAGAAGTTGGCGGCAAGGCGATCAAAGACATGATCACCGACAAGATCGCGACGATCGGTGAAAACATGACCCTGCGCCGCATGGCAAAGGTCGAAGGCGCACAGGTTGTGTCCTACGTCCACAACGCTGCTGCAGACGGTATGGGCAACATCGGTGTTCTGGTAGCTCTGTCCGGCGAAAACGAAGCGTTCGGCCGTCAGGTCGCGATGCACATCGCCGCTGCAAACCCCGCATCGCTGAGCGAAGCTGACCTTGATCCCACTGTTGTTGAAAAAGAGCGTCAGATCCAGATCGACATCGCTAAAGAATCCGGCAAGCCCGACGCGGTTATCGAAAAGATGATCGTAGGCCGCATGAAGAAATTCATGGCCGAAGTCACACTGCTGGGCCAGGCGTTCGTTGTGAACCCCGACGTGACCGTTGCTCAGGCTGCGAAAGAAGCAGGCGTTGAGGTCACCGGCTACATCCGTATGCAGGTTGGCGAAGGCATCGAAAAGAAAGAAGAAGATTTCGCTGCAGAAGTTGCGAAAGCTGTTCAGGGCTAATTTCCCCGACATTCTTAATTGGAAAAGCCGCGCTGTTAGCAGCGCGGCTTTTTCGTTTAAAGGGAACTGCCTGCATTCGATACATTGGGGATGAAATCAAACACAGGCAGTCTGTAAGAAACCCCGATAATTCAGCATTCCCCACATTTTGGCTTTCGCCTCACCGGTCGTTCCTCAGGACAAACGAGAATTTTCCGGTGGTCCCCAACCGATACGCGGTCGTCACTCGTGGAACGGCGTCAAGATGCCCGAAATGTTGACTTTGCGTTAAGTCAGGATTTCCTGACTTTGACCGGTTTCAGGTATGCGACCTTGGTCGGGGCCCAACCAAAGTGATTAGAAATCGACCACAAAAATCTGGTTTTGGAAGGATGCTTTCAGAACGGCTTGTGCTGTTGTTTCGACGTTCAACGCCTCACGCGCCAGACGCAGGTGTTTTTCGATCGTGGCTTGGGTTAATCCCATGATTTCAGCAATATCAGCCATGGTCTTGCCGTCGCCAACCCATTCCAAAGCCTCGCGCTGCCGCTTGGTCAGCTTCTGGTTCGGCAATGTATAGGGCAGGGAGGTGATTTTGAGATGAACGATGTTGTTCATCAGGATCAAAGCATCACCGTGACTATCCCAAACCTTATCGATTTCAGCTTGCGTCATGCCTTTCTGGGCCGTCAATGCGATGGCCCCTTTGGCACGTCGAGAAACCGATCTGAAGGACACTGAATAGCCTGCAGCAACGTCATTCGCGAGGTTGAATTCAACGACGCGCTTCTCATCGGCGGTGAGCGTTCCGGTTTCCATCATCTGGACCAGAACGCTCCAACTACAGGCACCATCATTCTTCAACGCCCAATGCACCATGGGCGCATGATGATACAGACGTTCACCGATGAACGCGTCGATATAGGACGGATCGTGATTGCTCAGGATAAGAAAGTCGTTGGGATCACCCAAAGACGTTGATGTCTTGGATTGCGTGAACCCGTACAGAAGTCGATCAAAGCCATAAGATTTCATCTTAAGGCAGTGCATTTCCCACAGCTCTTCAATGCTGTCAGATTGCGTCAAATCCAGCAGATAGGCAGGATCCACAGACTTCAAACTACGACTCCAAATAAGACATCAACGCATCAATCGCCAGAATATAGCCGAACGGGCCAAATCCGCAAATCTGACCAACTGCCACAGGACCAATCCAGGATTTGTGACGGAATTCTTCACGCGCATGGATGTTCGACAGATGCAGTTCGACAACCGGCAATTCGACAGACTTTATCGCATCCATGATGGCGATCGATGTGTGGGTCAGGGCGCCGGCGTTAATGATGACGCCGTCATATTTTCCGCGCGCATCGTGAAGCGAGTCGATCAGAACGCCTTCGTGGTTCGATTGTAGAAACGCAACGGACGCATCTTTGCCTTTTACGTGCGCGTTACACATGTCTTCGATATCAGCGAGCGTCGTGTGACCGTAGACTTCGGGCTGGCGTGTCCCAAGCAGGTTCAGGTTCGGTCCGTTCAGGATCAGCAGGTTTTTCATAAAAGTCTCCACACGACGTAAAATGCAGAACGTCACGGCACGCATCGGCCATTGATCATCTTGACGTTGGTTTTATTGATAGGCCGTGTCGGCGCAAGCGTATTCACGCATTTCGACGGTATAACCGCTGATGGATACGAAAAACGTTATTTAGCTGAATGTAAATGGACTAATTATTTACATAATACTGATTATACGATTTATGCGTGAGCCGATTTAGCTATCCAGCGTGACCAACCTTCTGACAATTTTGGACAATTCTTCACGCACCCATTTGTGCATTGGCGACTTGTGGGTTCGCTCTGTCCAATACGCCATCACATCAAATGGCGAAGGTAAAGGACACGGGATTGTTCTGACGTCGCTGCCCATCACTGCGGCCACGCGTGCCGGCACGGTCGCGATCAGATCTGTGTCGCGGATCAAATCCGGGATCATCGCCGGACTTGGCACTTCGACAACCGAATTCAACACAAGCCCCTGATCCTCGATCTCGATCAGATACCGTGATCGCCACTGTGAACCGTACGTGACAATGATCTGAGGCATCGCTGCATAGGTTTCCACATCCAACTCGCCATCTTGTAGCGTGAGCCCTTCAGGAACGATGACGGTGTAATGGTCGGTCAAAAGCTTGCGCCCGAAAAAACCGCTTTCAGGTACGCGCATCGGACCGATCAGAATGTCGCTTTCACCTTGGCTAAGCCTTTGCCTTCCTGACGAAAAAGACGAGATGATCTTCAGCTTCAGATTGGGTGCCTTTGTTCGCATGACACGCACAAGATCGGGAATGATGACCGCGCGTTCATAGTAGTTACAGGCAATCGTGATGACGCCAGAGGCCGTCGAAGGATCAAAATCTGTCGGCAATGTCATACGATTGAACTCGGCCAGGATCATGGCTGCCTGCCCGGCAAGTTCATCGCATTTCTGCGTTGATACCACCTGCCCGCCTTGCCGCACAAACAGTGGATCGTCGAAGGCTTTTCTAAGTCTTTCAATG
>CATNDK010000260.1 GCA_950096585.1 Thalassococcus halodurans
CATGAAGGGCATGGGCGAACTTCACCTCGACATTCTGGTGGACCGTCTGAAGCGCGAATTCAAAGTTGAAGCGAACATCGGTGCGCCGCAGGTGGCATACCGTGAAACGATCAGCCACGAAGTCGAGCACACATACACCCACAAGAAACAGTCTGGTGGTTCGGGTCAGTTTGGTGAGGTTAAACTCATCATCACACCGACAGAGCCGGGCGAAGGTTATTCGTTCGAATCCCGCATCGTTGGCGGTGCTGTTCCGAAGGAATACATCCCGGGTGTTGAAAAGGGCATCAACTCGGTCATGGATAGCGGCCCGCTGGCTGGCTTCCCCGTGATCGACTTTAAAGTTGCTCTGATCGACGGTAAGTTCCACGACGTTGACTCCAGCGTTCTGGCCTTCGAAATCGCTGCACGTATGTGTATGCGCGAAGGCATGAAGAAAGCTGGCGCGAAGCTGCTGGAACCGATCATGAAGGTCGAAGTTATCACGCCTGAAGAATACACAGGTGGTATCATCGGCGACCTCACATCCCGTCGTGGTCAAGTTTCCGGTCAGGAACCGCGCGGCAACGCAATCGCGATCGACGCGAACGTTCCGCTGGCCAACATGTTCGGCTACATCAACACACTGCGTTCCATGTCTTCGGGCCGCGCGCAGTTCACGATGCAGTTCTCGCATTACGACCCGGTACCGCAGAACATCTCTGACGAGATCCAAGCGAAATACGCATAAGGAGCGGTGCGTGGGAGACCACGCACCCTACCACGTAGGGTGTGCTTTTAGGCGCACCGCAACTCTGAAGTAAGGAGCCAATATCATGGCAAAGGAAAAGTTTGAGCGCGGCAAGCCCCACTGCAACATTGGCACGATTGGTCACGTTGACCACGGCAAAACGACGCTGACAGCGGCGATCACGAAGTACTTTGGTGACTTCAAAGCGTACGACCAGATTGACGGTGCGCCTGAAGAAAAAGCGCGCGGCATCACGATCTCGACTGCGCACGTTGAGTACGAAACAGAAGCACGTCACTACGCACACGTCGACTGCCCCGGCCACGCTGACTATGTTAAGAACATGATCACCGGTGCGGCGCAGATGGACGGCGCGATCCTGGTTGTGAACGCGGCCGACGGCCCGATGCCCCAGACACGCGAGCACATCCTGCTTGGCCGTCAGGTTGGTATCCCGGCGATGGTTGTTTTCCTGAACAAAGTTGACCAGGTTGACGACGAAGAGCTGCTGGAACTGGTTGAGATGGAAGTTCGTGAACTTCTGTCCGAGTACGACTTCCCGGGCGACGATATTCCGATCATCGCAGGTTCCGCTCTGGCGGCGATGGAAGGCCGTGACCCGGAAATCGGCGAAAACAAGATCAAAGAACTGATGGCAGCTGTCGACAGCTACATCCCGCAGCCCGAGCGTGCTGTTGACCAGCCGTTCCTGATGCCGATCGAAGACGTGTTCTCGATCTCGGGTCGTGGTACAGTTGTGACAGGCCGTGTTGAGCGTGGCGTGATCAACGTTGGCGACGAAATCGAAATCGTTGGTATCCGCGACACATCGAAAACGACCTGCACAGGCGTTGAAATGTTCCGCAAGCTGCTGGATCGCGGTGAAGCGGGCGACAACATCGGTGCCCTGCTGCGTGGTGTTGACCGTGACGGCGTTGAGCGTGGTCAGGTTCTGTGCGCGCCGGGTTCGGTTCAGCCGCACACCAAGTTCGAAGCAGAAGCCTACATCCTCACCAAAGAGGAAGGTGGCCGTCACACGCCGTTCTTCGCGAACTACCGTCCGCAGTTCTACTTCCGTACAACTGACGTGACAGGCACCGTTCAGCTGCCGGAAGGCACCGAGATGGTTATGCCGGGCGACAACCTGAAGTTCGAAGTCGAACTGATCGCTCCGATCGCGATGGAAGAAAAGCTGCGCTTCGCGATCCGCGAAGGCGGCCGCACCGTCGGCTCCGGCGTCGTCTCCAAAATCATCGCATAAGCGGTGGTTTGCAGGTGCGCCATCCTTGGCGCACCTTCGATGCCAAACAGAAATTCGTCAGTTTTATCCGTAGGATAGACTGGCAAAGGGTTCGAAGAAGCGGCGGGGTGGTCCCGCCTCTTCCTCTCAACTCTCACGCGCCAAAATAAGGCCAGTAATATGCAAAGCCAGAACATTCGCATTCGGCTCAAGGCGTTTGACTACCGTGTGCTGGACGCCAGCACGCAGGAAATCGTCAACACAGCCAAACGGACGGGCGCCGACGTGCGCGGCCCGATCCCACTGCCGAACAAGATCGAACGCTTCACCGTTCTGCGTGGTCCCCACGTGAACAAGAAGTCCCGCGATCAGTTTGAAATTCGCACCCACAAGCGTCTGCTCGACATCGTCGGCCCGACGCCGCAGACTGTGGACGCCCTGATGAAACTCGACCTCGCCGCTGGCGTTGACGTCGAGATCAAGGTTTAAGGAGGGCAACGGAAGATGCGCTCTGGTGTAATCGCAAAGAAAGTCGGCATGACCCGGCTTTTCATGGAAGACGGTAAGCAGATTCCTGTGACCGTTCTCCAACTCGAAAACCTTCAGGTTGTTGCTCAGCGTACAGCAGACCAGCACGGCTACTCGGCCGTTCAGCTGGGTTGCGGTACTGTGAAAGCAAAGAACGTCTCGAAAGCGATGCGCGGCCACTTCGCCGCAGCAAAGGTCGAGCCGAAGCGCAAAATTGCGGAATTCCGCGTTGCGCCCGAGAACCTGATCAACGTCGGTGAAGAGATCACTGCTGACCACTATCTTGAAGGTCAGTACGTCGATGTTTCCGGCACCTCCATCGGTAAAGGTTTTGCCGGTGCGATGAAGCGCCACAACTTCGGTGGTCTGCGTGCGTCGCACGGTGTTTCCATCTCGCACCGTTCGCACGGTTCGACCGGTCAGTGTCAGGATCCCGGCAAGGTTTTCAAAGGCAAGAAAATGGCTGGTCACATGGGTGCTGTCCGCGTGACAACCCAGAACCTGCAGGTTGTGAAAACCGATGCCGATCGTGGCATCATCATGATCAAAGGTGCTGTTCCCGGTTCCAAGGGCGGTTGGGTGACCATTAAGGACGCCGTTAAAAAGCCGACACCTGACAACCTGGTTCTGCCCGCCGCTCTGCGTTCCGCGCAAGCGCCGGCCGCTGAAGCAGCTGCTGTTGAAGGAGACGAGGCATGAAACTCGACGTGATCAAACTTGACGGCGCAGCCGCTGGTTCTGTCGAGCTGACGGACGAGATCTTTGATCTCGAGCCGCGCGCCGACATCCTGCAGCGTGTTGTTCGCTGGCAGCGTAACAAGGCTCAGGCCGGTACGCACAAGGTTAAGACCCGCTCGGAAGTGAGCTACTCGACCAAGAAGATCTATCGCCAGAAGGGCACAGGTGGCGCACGTCACGGTTCCCGCAAGGCGCCCATCTTCCGCAAGGGTGGTATCTACAAGGGTCCGACACCGCGCAGCCACGCGCACGATCTGCCTAAGAAGGTCCGTGCACTGGGCCTGAAACTGGCTCTGTCTGCAAAGGCAAAGACAGGTTCGCTGGTTGTGATCGAAACCGCCGAAACAGACGGCAAGACCAACACACTGGCCAAGCAGGTCCGTGATCTTGGTTGGAAGCGCGCTCTGATCATCGATGGCGCAAGCGTAAACGAGGGCTTTGCCCGCGCCGCTGCAAACATCGACGGTCTGGATGTGCTGCCGTCCATGGGCGCAAACGTCTATGACATCCTCAAGCGTGACACTCTGGTGCTCACAAAAGCGGGTGTAGAAGCACTGGAGGCTCGACTGAAATGAGCGCGAAGGCAGAACACTACGACGTGATCCGCAAGCCGATCATCACTGAAAAGTCCACAATGGCGTCTGAAAACAACGCTGTGGTCTTTGAAGTCGCGATCGATGCGAACAAACCGCAGATCAAAGAAGCGGTTGAAGCCCTGTTCGGCGTTAAGGTGAAGGCAGTGAACACTGTCGTCTCCAAAGGTAAGGTCAAGCGTTTCCGTGGTCAGATCGGCCGCCGGAACAACGTGAAGAAAGCTTACGTGACGCTGGTTGAAGGCAACACAATCGACGTTTCCACTGGTCTGTGATCAGCGGTTGAACGGAATAGAAGGGCCCTCGGTGAAAACCGGGGGCCTTTTTTTGTCGGGCATTCTGTAGCTGTTGGTGAGCATTCAAGGCTTGTGCAAACCCCCTTATTTTCTTGGGTTTGCGTTTTGTCGGAATAGATTAGCTGCAGCTATTGACCCCTAGGGATCGTTGGACTAAACGAGCCCATCGGCTGGCCCCGGATTCGTTCCGGGGCTTTCCTGTTGTTCTTAAGAAACATCGTTTCGGCAGGACATGGTTAATCGGGGACCTTCGGGGCCCTACACTCGAAATAGGCAGGCCTTCGGGTTTGCCGCACGTTAAACGGAAGACAGAAAGCATGGCACTCAAGTCGTATAAGCCGACGACGCCGGGCCAGCGCGGGCTGGTGCTGATCG
>CATNDK010000261.1 GCA_950096585.1 Thalassococcus halodurans
GAGACGAATTTTTGTAGCCATTGGTTTTCTCCTTTGAATGGCGAAGTTCAGGCGATGGGGCTGTGGCCCATCAAGATTGGTGTTTCTGGTGGTGCTGGATGACTTCCTGAATGATGAAGTTCAGGAAAGCCTTAGCGAATTCAGGGTCGAGATCGGCCTGATCCGCCAAATCTTCGAGCCGCGCGATCTGTTTTTCTTCGCGCGCGGGATCGGAAGGAGGGAGCGCGTGCTCTGCTTTCAGCAGGCCCACGGCTTGTGTGTGCTTGAACCGTTCGGCCAGCGTAAAGACAAGGATCGCATCCAGCCGGTCAATGCTGTTGCGGTGTTCTTTCAGCAGTTCGGCCGCGCGGGCGACGTCGTCTTGGGATGTTGTGTCAGACATCAAGGGCGCCTTTCGGGTTCAAGGGTGTCAGGGTCATGCGCATGCTGCCGCCTCTGTGTCCGAGGTGCGGCGGAATGCGCGGTAATCGCGGAAGGGCGCTGGCGTCGACGGATCGGCGACAAAGCCCAAGGTGTTGGCAATCGCGATGGAACGGTCGTTGTCCTGATGGACCATCGCGGTCAAGGTTTTGAAGCCATAGGTCGCCTCGGCATCGTCACAGAGCGCCTTCACAGCCTCGCGTGCATAGCCCTGACCTTCGGCCTCTTCGCTCCAGAGTGTCCACGTCATTTCGGGATCACGCAGCAGGTCCATCTGCATCAGGCCGGCATGGCCGATGGGCATTTCCGTCGCGCCCTTGCGGCAGATCGCAAAGCGGCCAAAGCCGCGCAGCGTCCAGTGGCCGATCATAGCGCAGAACTTGGCTGCTGCATCGGCACAGCTGACGGGACCACCCACGAACTGTGTGCGCGGGCCGGTGGAATAGGCGGTGTAGCCAGCACAATCCTCGGGCCTGAACGGGCGCAGGACCAGACGGTCTGTTGTGATGGTGCGATCGATCATGCAGCACCCCCTGCGACAGAGGGATGGCGGTAGATCAGGCAGGGATCGCCCAACAGAGTGGTCTCTTTTTCCAGCGTCGCGCCCATGCGTTCGGCCAACGCTATGGACCGCGCGTTATCAGGGTGGATCTGGGAAATCAGGCGGTCGAGTTTACGTTCTTTCGCGGCCCAGTCACGGATCGCCATGGCGGCCTCATAGGCAAAGCCTTTGCCTTCGCTGCCATCGAACATGTGCCAACCCAGTTCGGGTTCCGGCCACATCACGTGATTGAGCAGACCAACACGACCAAGGCGGTTACCCACCTTGTCCAGCACAGTGAAGAAGCCGTAGCCACGCAGGGCCCAGTGACCGATAGAGCCAAGGAAACCACGCCACGCTTCCCATTCGCTGGCCGTTTTGCCGCCAATGAATTTGGTGCGCTCGGACGTCATAAAGGCCTTTACCGCGTCGAAATCCGATTCCTCGGGGCCGCGCAGGATCAGGCGTTCGGTTTCCAGTCGGGGCGCGCTCAGCATCATCTGTGTCATGCCAGCACCTCGTCAGGGCCGGGGTGACGCCACAACTGGTCTTCGCCCATGTGGACGTTGTGGTAGGTGCGTTCGTATTTCGCGCCCAGACGTGTGGCCAAGGCCTGCGACCGGTCGTTCGAGGCTAGGATGTTCGACGTCAGGGTTTTCAGGCCCAGTTCCTCATAGGCCCAACGGCGCACGCGAATGGCGGCCTCATACGCGATGCCCTTGCCTTCGAAGGCCTCGTAGACGACCCAGCCGATTTCCGGTTCGGGCCAGCCTTCGGGGTTCCAGATACCGCAGATGCCACAGGGGCGGCCGGTTTCTTTGTCTTCGACGGTCATGTAGCCGTAGCCGTGGATGTGCCAGTGCCCAATGTTGCAGGCAAACCAGCGCCAGCTTTGGTCGCGTGTGTAGACCTCGCCAAAGCCGGGGGCGCGCACGGGGTCTGCGTGGAATTCGGCGAAAGCGTCGAAATCATCCATGTGGAAGGACCGGATGATCAGGCGATCTGTTTCAAGGCGCGGTGCGGGTGTCAGGCTCATTGCAGGACCCCCAGTGTGTGGCGATAGACGACCGTGTCGTCTGCGGTTTCGCCTTTGGGCAGCGCGGCCTTGGGATCATGCGATGCGCCAAGACGGGTCGCCAGCGCGATAGAACGGTCGTTCGACGGATCGATGTAGCTGACCAAGGTCTCGAAACCCTGATCCTTGGCCCAACCCAGAACCGCCTGCGCGGCCTCGGATGCATAGCCCTTGCCTTCGGCGGTCTCCAACAGCGTCCAGCCGATTTCGGCCTCGGGGAAATGCGGGGGCTTCAGGATGCCGATCTGGCCAAGGAATTCGCCGTCCTTGGTGTCGATGCCCCAAGCGCCATGACCCATCAGGTCCCACATGCCGATTTCGGATGCGATCCAACGCCATGCCTCTTTGCGCGGAATAGGCCCACCCATATAGGCCGCGCGGTCTGTCTCGAACAAATCGCAAAGCGCGTCGAGATCAGCCATCACATGGCCACGGAGCGTCAAGCGCTCTGTATGAAGGGTGGGGGCGGGCATCGAGGCTTACTTCTTTTTGCCCAGACCGGACAGACCAGAGGGCAGACCCATGCCGCCGGGCATACCGGGCAGGCCGCCGGGCATCTTGGCGCCCATCTGTTTGGCCGCCGCTTCCAGCGCTTTGGGGTCCATTTGCGACGGGTCCATGCCAGCGGGCATACCGCCCTTGCCGAACATGCCGCGCATTGCCTGTTTCAGCATGCCGCCTTTGCCCATTTTGCCCATCTTCTTCATCATGTCCGCCATCTGGCGCTGCATTTTCAGAAGCTTGTTCAGGTCGGACACTTCCATACCGGCACCGGCCGCGATGCGTTTCTTGCGGCTGGCCTGCAAAAGCTGCGGGTTCGCGCGCTCTTTCTTGGTCATGGAGTTGATCAGGGCGATCTGCTGTTTCAGGATGCGGTCATCAATGCCCGCGCCTTCCATCTGCTTGGCCATTTTGCCCATGCCGGGCATCATGGACATCATGCCTTCCATGCCGCCCATCTTGATCATTTGGTCCAGCTGCATGCGCAGGTCGTTCATGTTGAACTGACCCTTCTGGAAGCGCTTCATCATGCGCTCGGCCTGTTCGGCCTCAAGGGTCTGCTGCGCCTTTTCAACCAGCGCAACGATGTCACCCATGCCAAGGATACGGCCAGCGACACGGTCGGGTTCAAAGGTTTCCAGCGCGTCCATCTTTTCGCCGAGACCGACGAATTTGATGGGCTTGCCGGTGACCGCACGCATGGACAGCGCCGCACCACCACGGCCGTCACCGTCCATACGGGTCAGGACAACGCCGGTGATGCCGATACGGTCGTCAAAGTTCTGGGCGGTGTTGACGGCGTCCTGACCTGTCAGGCCGTCGACAACAAGGATCGTTTCACGCGGGTTCGCGACATCGCGCACCGCTTCGACCTGTGCCATCAGCTCTTCGTCGATGGACAGACGGCCAGCGGTATCAAGCATGTAGACGTCATAGCCGCCAAGGCCCGCTTGGGTTTTGGCGCGCTTGGCGATGGCAACGGGGTCTTCGCCCTTGACGATCGGCAGGGTGTCGACGCCGATCTGCTTACCAAGGATTTCCAGCTGTTCCATCGCCGCAGGACGGTTGACGTCAAGCGAGGCCATCAGAACCTTTTTGCCGTCACGTTCCTTCAGGCGTTTCGCCAGCTTGGCTGTGGTTGTCGTTTTACCGCCACCCTGCAGACCGACCATCAGGATCGGGGCAGGCGGGCTGTCGACGCGCAGCTGGCCGGGCTCACCTTCGCCAGCCAGCGTTGCGATCAGTTCGTCATGGACGATCTTGACCACCTGCTGACCGGGCGTGATCGACTTGGTCACCGCCGCGCCTGTGGCCTTTTTCTCGACCGATTTGATGAACTGGCGTGCCACCGGAAGCGAAACGTCAGCCTCAAGCAGGGCAACGCGCACTTCGCGCAGGGCTGTTTTGACGTCGTCTTCGGACAGGGCGCCCTGTTTCGTCAGGCGGTCAAAGACGCCACCAAGACGTTCGGAAAGATTTTCAAACATGTCCGCGGCCTCCTATGCCGGTCTTGTCTGTTGTCCCCGAAAGGTGGGGGCGGGCGTCTTGATTCGCAAATCCCAATCGACCAAACGACGAGCGCCCCCGTGGGCGCAACGCGCTGACGGAGGGCGATCCCGGGCAAGGCCCATGGGACCGGAAGCTTTGGCACTTCCGGAAAGTTAGGTCGCGGTTAGTCTGAATATGGCTCAGAGTCAAGGGAAGCGGTCAAATGCGCGCCCTTTGGAAGTGCATCGCATCCGCACCCCACAAGCGGATCGCAGGCAGCCATTCGTGGGCTTCCATGATATCAAGGAAGTCCTTGTAATCAGTGCCGCAAAACAAGGCCTGTGGGCAATGGGTGCGCAGCCCGTTCGGTTCGGCATAGAAATCAATCGCGCAGCCAAAGGCATGCATCGACCATTTGGACCCGCCGCGCATTTTGCGATGGTTGTACGCACCGGCGTAGCGGTCG
>CATNDK010000262.1 GCA_950096585.1 Thalassococcus halodurans
CACACACACACACACACACACACAGCACGCCTTTCTGCGTGCGAACCGACCTGCTTCTTCCGCCAGTTGCTTTCCTTGGACTTCCTCAGCCTCTGCGGTGGCATTCCGTGCCAGTCGCTCGTCTTCTTGATATTTGGTCTCCGCCTTGGCCACGAGGTTCGCGTCATTGTCCAGGAAGGTCGGGCACGGCAGGTCACGGCGCAGGATTTCCACGACTTCGATCTGATCATCGCGATGGACGACAGCAACCTGTCAAACCTGTCCCGTATCCAGCCAGCGGGCGCGCGGGCGACGGTGGCGCTGTTTACCGACTACGCCGCGCATACAGGCGCGGATCATGTGCCCGATCCCTACTACACGCGCGATTTCGATGGCTGTCTTGATCTGGTGGAACATTGCGCGGATGGGCTGTTGGCCGAGCTGGGGTAGCCGCGATCATAGATGAACCATGGTGATCACCGTGGCCTGTTCGATCCGGTCAGGCGACGCGGGCAGCTCTTTTATTTCGCGCAGGACCTTGGCACGGTTTGAAGGCGGCACTGGGGCCACGCGCCAGAACCGCGCCAGCGTTGCAGGGTCGTCCAGATCGTCGATGTGATCGGATAGGAATGCCTTCACCCGATCCCGCTGCGCCTGATAGCCTGCGTTTTCGATACCATTGGCCACGGCCCGTACGGGCAGAGTCATGGGATTGCCCAGATGGCCCGTGTCACAGGCCGCAAGCAGACAGATCAAAGCCAACGCACGCATGGTGCTAAAGGTAAGATCGGTTGCGCTGATCACAAGCCATCGATGCGACATGGCACCATAGATGACGCGCGCGGTGGCGCCCATGCGTTGGAACAGTAGTGCTTTATCTTTGCCAAGTCCGTAGGACCTAAGGCGGGAAGAGACCGATCCCCCAAAGAGCCGCCGCGTTGGGGCGCGTCGTCTCTGGTGCGGGGGCTTGCAGCCCTGTTTCCGCACTTGCCCCAAAAACAAAAAACGCGCCCGAAGGCGCGTCTTTGTTTGTATGTGAACCGGTTCAGCTGTCCATCTTGAGGGCCGAGATGAACGCCTCTTGCGGGATTTCCACTTTGCCGAACTGGCGCATCTTTTTCTTACCGGCTTTCTGCTTTTCCAGCAGTTTCTTCTTACGCGTCGCGTCACCGCCGTAACATTTCGCGGTCACGTCCTTGCGCAGCGCCGACAGGGTTTCACGCGCGATCACCTTGCCGCCAATCGCCGCTTGGATCGGGATTTTGAACATGTGACGCGGGATCAGATCCTTAAGCTTTTCGCACATCGCACGGCCACGCATTTCAGCGCGGTCGCGGTGAACCATCATTGACAGGGCGTCGACCGGTTCGTCGTTCACAAGGATCGACATCTTGACCAGATTGTCTTCGCGGTAGCCGATCATCTGGTAGTCAAAGGACGCATAGCCCTTGGTCACCGATTTCAGGCGGTCGTAGAAGTCAAAGACCACTTCGTTCAGCGGCAGGTCATAAACCACCATCGCGCGCGAACCGGCATAGGTCAGGTCCAGTTGGATGCCGCGACGGTCTTGGCACAGCTTCAGCACGTCACCCAGATATTCGTCCGGCACAAGGATTGTCGCCTTGATGCGCGGTTCTTCGATGTGGTCGATCTTGGACGGGTCAGGCATATCTGCGGGGTTGTGCAGATCGATCTGTTCGCCGTCTTTCATGTAGATGTGATAAATAACCGACGGCGCCGTGGTGATCAGGTCGATGTCATATTCGCGTTCCAGACGGTCGCGGATGACCTCGAGGTGCAGCAGGCCAAGGAAACCACAGCGGAAACCGAAACCAAGCGCGGCGGATGTTTCCATCTCGGCGGTAAAGGACGCGTCGTTCAGGGCCAGCTTTTCGATGGCGTCGCGCATGTCCTCAAAGTCGTTGGCGTCCACAGGGAACAGACCACAGAAAACCACAGGCACAGACGGCTTAAAGCCCGGCAGCGGTTTTTCGCACTGGCGGCGTTCGTGTGTGATCGTGTCGCCGACCTTGGTGTCGCGCACCTGTTTGATCGACGCGGTCAGGAAACCGATTTCACCCGGTCCCAGTTCATCGACATTCTGCATCGCCGGGCGGAAGACGCCCAGACGGTCGACGCCGTAACGCGCACCGGTTTGCATCATGCGGATGTTGTCGCCCTTTTTCAGGGTGCCCTGCATGATCCGAACCAGAACCACAACGCCAAGGTACGAGTCATAATAGCTATCCACCAGCATCGCCTGAAGCGGTGCATCAGGGTCGCCAGCCGAAGGTGCGGGCAGTCGGGTCACGATGGCTTCAAGCACATCGGGAATGCCCAGACCGGTCTTGGCGGAAATTTCGACGGCGTTGTCAGCTTCGATGCCGATCACGTCTTCGATCTGTTCTTTGACGCGTTCGGGTTCGGCGGCGGGCAGATCGATCTTGTTCAGAACGGGCACGATCTCGTGGTCCGCTTCAATCGCGGTGTAGACGTTGGCCAATGTCTGCGCCTCGACGCCTTGGGTCGCGTCCACCACCAGCAGCGATCCTTCGACCGCGCGCATGGAACGGCTGACTTCGTAGGCAAAGTCGACGTGTCCGGGCGTGTCGATCAGGTTCAGCACATAGGTCTCGCCATCCTTGGCGGGGTATTCGATCCGCACGGTGTTGGCTTTGATCGTGATGCCGCGTTCCCGTTCGATATCCATCGAGTCGAGAAGCTGTGCTTTCATATCCCGTTCGGCCACGGTGCCGGTCAACTGAATGAGCCGGTCAGCGAGGGTCGATTTTCCGTGGTCGATATGGGCCACGATCGAGAAATTTCGGATGCGAGAAAGTGGTGTCATAAACGCGGATATGAAGCGGAAACAGGGGCCGGTCAAGGTGGCATGATGCGCTACACGTCAAGGGCGCATGGTTTCGCGTCGATTCTGGCAGTCGGGCCATAGAAAACAGGGCCATTTCAGAACGTGAATTGCCTTGTCAGCCGTTTTCGCGCATTATGTTTGCAATCAAACAGCCGGCACAGACCGGCGCGATATATGAGCAGAAATATGAGAGTTTTGGCAGCACTGTGCGTTTGTGCCATCGTGGCGGGCTGTGGCGGCAGCACCCGCAGCTATGGTTCCCCCCAAGTGACCCGTTTCGCGACCGGCCCGATCTATTCGGCTTGTATGTCGTCAGACCGTAAGGCGCGCAGCCGGTCGTTGTGCGGATGTGTGCAGGCCACAGCGGACCGAACGTTGTCGTCGTCGGATCAGTCTACAGCTGCGTCTTTCTTCAAGAATCCGCAGCGCGCGCAGGACATCAAGATGTCGAAGCGTCCGAACCATGACCGGTTCTGGGATCGCTACAAAGAATTCTACGGGCGCGCCGAACAGGTCTGCCGCGGCGTTTAATCGCCGAAGTCGTAATTCAGAAACGTTCTGACCGATGCTTCGAATTCACGCGGTTTTTCCGCGTGAAGCCAATGGCCTGTGCCGGGGATTTTGGCAAATCGTGCCCGCGGGAACAACTCGCGGATATGGGCGCGGTGTTCGGGCAGGACATAGTCGCTTTCGCTGCCGGTCAGGAACAGGGTCGGGCGCGGGAATTCACCCGTGGTGCCCGGCCAGCCGATGATCTTGGGCATTTCCGACCCCAGCACATCCAGATTCAAAAGCCAGCGTTTGTTGGCGACATCCAGGCTTTGGGTGAAAAAGCTTTGAAGCGTCTTTTCTGGCACCAGTTTCGCCAGTTGTTCCACCGCATCGGAGCGGCGGGCAACCTTATCCAGATTGATAGACTTCATCGCGTTGATATATTGCGTCTGGTCATGGCTATAGGCCACGGGCGCAATATCGGCCACCACCAGCCGCCCCACCTTTTCCGGATGGGTCAGCGCCAGAACCATCGCCGCCTTACCACCCATGGAATGGCCCATCACATCCATCTGACCGCCATGGGCGTCGATGACTTCGGCCAGATCGCCTGCCATGTCGTGATAGCCGTGCTGTTCGGCGCGGAAACTGTTGCCATGGTTGCGCTGGTCGACGGCAATCACCTGCCGTTCGTCCGACAGACGTTTCGCGATCACACCCCAGTTGCGCGCCGATCCATACAGACCATGCACGATCAAAAGCGGGGGCTTGTCGGTCGGGGTGCCATGCACAACGGTGTTCAACATGTCGAAGGGATAGCGCGGCACTTTCCCAGTGACCAGCGCCTTTTCTGCGCTGCGAAAATCGGTTAGCGGTATCACATGATCGACGCAACCACACTGACTGCCGATATCGAACGGCTTGAAACGCTTCTGGCGGACAAGCTGGGTGCGCGCCGTGGTAATCTGGCACGACGTGCGGCCAAGGCGGGGCGGCGCCTGCCCAAATGGGTGCGCCGCGATCTTGAGTTTCTGTCGCAGTGCGGACACATCGCAGGCCACCCGCAACTGGCCAGCA
>CATNDK010000263.1 GCA_950096585.1 Thalassococcus halodurans
TTGTCGTGGCACCTTGGAACTACCCCTACATGACTGCGATTAACACGGTCGCGCCTGCGCTGATCGCGGGGAATACCGTTGTGCTGAAGCACGCGGCGCAGACGCTGTTGGTGGGCGAACGTATGGCCAAGGCATTCCACGATGCGGGCGTGCCTGCGGATGTGTTCCAGAATGTGTTCCTTGATCACGACACGACCTCGGTCCTAATTTCGGAAAAGGCCTTTGACTTTGTGAACTTCACAGGCTCTGTCGGCGGTGGTCAGGCGATGGAGCGCGCGGCGGCGGGCACGTTTACCGGCGTGGGCACCGAGCTGGGTGGCAAAGATCCCGGCTATGTCATGGAAGACGCCGATCTGGATGCGGCCGTTGATACGTTGATTGACGGCGCGATGTTCAACTCGGGCCAGTGCTGCTGTGGGATCGAACGGATTTACGTGCATGAAAGCCTGTTTGACGCCTTTGTTGAAAAGGCTGTTGCGGTGGTCAATGGCTACAAGCTGGGCAACCCACTGGATGCGGAAACCACTATCGGCCCGATGGCAAACATCCGCTTTGCCAAAGAGGTGCGCGCGCAGATCGCCGAGGCGGTCGAGATGGGCGCCAAAACCCATATCGACACCTTCCCCGAAGATGATGGCGGTGCTTATCTGACGCCGCAAATCCTGACCAACGTCACCCATGACATGCGCGTGATGCGCGACGAAAGCTTTGGCCCCGTTGTCGGCATCATGTCCGTCAAAAGCGATGAAGAGGCGATTGCACTGATGAACGACAGCGAATTCGGTCTGACCGCCAGCCTTTGGACGGCGGATGTGGATCGTGCGCAGCGCGTGGGCGACCAGATCGAAACCGGCACGGTGTTCATGAACCGCGCCGATTATCTTGACCCCGGTCTGTGCTGGACAGGGTGCAAAAACACAGGACGTGGCGGGGGATTGTCGGTGATCGGCTATCAGAACCTGACCCGTCCGAAATCCTACCATCTTAAGAAGGTGACGAAATGAGCCTTGTTGGAAACTGGTCCTATCCGACCGCAGTGAAATTCGGGGCAGGGCGCATCGCCGAACTGCCTGCCGCTTGCGAAGCCACCGGTATCAAGCGCCCGCTTCTGGTGACGGATAAGGGCCTTGCGCCGCTGCCGATTACTGCCGCGACGCTGGACATCATGGAGGCCGCAGGCCTCGGCCGCGGCATCTTCTCGGACGTTGATCCGAACCCGTCCGAGATCAATCTGGCCGCTGGTGTGGCCGCTTATAAGGAAGGCGGTCATGACGGTGTGATCGCCTTTGGTGGTGGCTCGGGTCTGGACCTTGGCAAGATGGTCGCCTTCATGGCTGGTCAAACGCGCCCGATCTGGGACTTTGAGGATATCGGCGATTGGTGGACCCGTGCGGATGCCGATGCCATCGCGCCGATCGTGGCTGTGCCCACGACCGCTGGTACAGGGTCCGAGGTGGGCCGAGCCAGCGTCATCACCAATTCGGTCACGCACGAGAAAAAGATCATCTTCCACCCCAAGGTTCTGCCGTCGGTGGTGATCTGTGACCCTGAGCTGACCGTCGGCATGCCGAAGTTCATCACCGCCGGCACCGGCCTTGATGCCTTTGCCCACTGTGTCGAGGCGTTCTCGTCTCCGTTCTACCATCCCATGAGCCAAGGCATCGCGCTGGAAGGCATGCGGTTGGTCATCGATTATCTGCCCCGCGCCTATCAGGACGGCACGGATATTGAGGCCCGCGCACAGATGATGTCGGCGGCGGCGATGGGGGCGACGGCGTTCCAGAAAGGTCTGGGGGCGATCCACGCGCTGTCCCACCCGATTGGCGCGGTGTTCAACACGCACCACGGCACCACCAACGCGGTCTGTATGCCTGCGGTTCTGGACCTGAACGAACCCATGATCCGCGACCGGTTTGATCGCGCGGCGGGATATCTGGGCATTGATGGTGGCTATGACGGCTTCCGCGCTTTTGTTCAGACCTTCAACGACAGCTTCAACATCCCGCGCAAACTGTCCGAGATCGGCGTGACGGGGGATAAGATGGATGTGCTGGTGCCCATGGCGCTGTCCGATCCGTCCTGTGGTGGCAATCCGGTGGAACTGACCACCGAAAACGTCACGGCGCTGTTCGAAGCGGTGATCTAAAACACTCAGGGCGGGGAACAATCCCCGCCCTGTTTCGTTAAACTGCATGGCCGTTCAGGTAATGCTTTTGCTGTTTCATTATTGATCTGCGGCCTTACGCGAATTTACGCTTTAAGACCTGCGGGGATTTTTCGATGAATGGCATTATCCGATTTGCGCCTTTGGCGGTTTTGTCTGGTGTAACCTATGCTGTCGGTCCGGGCGCGCAGGCGGACACCCACAAGGAAACGGTCGCTGCCTGTCTGGAAGCTGTCCGCGCTGATGACATGGATACTGCTGAACGTCTGGCGGATGAAATCATCGATTGGCGGGCCTTGTTCGCGACACAAGTCATTGCTGACGCGAAATCCTGTCTTGAAGCCGCCAAAGGGGGCGAGTGGACATATTTCACCACCAAAAGCCGTTTCCTGACCGGAATGGAGGCGGATATGGAGCAGGACTATATCGACAAGGCGATGAACAAAAAGGCCTCGAACCAGATCGATTATCAGAACGAACGGGCGCGGCTTGAATGCGAAATCTCTGCTGCGCAAGAGTCGGTCAAAAGCCTTGAGGCAGAGTATGACAACTTCAAATTGGCCCGCACGCAAGAGGCCGAGCAAATGACCATGAAGGTCTGTTACGACCTTTATGCGTCGGACCCTGCCGCCGCTTTGTTAGAGCCGGTTTGCAATGAGGCCTTCCTTGAAACCGGTTTGCCGGATTCCGATTACGAATTCGATTTCACCAACATCATGAGCGCCAAGGTCCGCTTGGCCAAGTCCAAGGTCGAACTGGGTGAATTGCTGCGCGGGGTTACAGGCAGCGACATCTCGATGCCCTTCGGCAGCGATTGCGCCAAGTTCTCGGTCGAGGACTAACGCGCTTTAGTCCAGATCGACCAACGCACCACGTTTGCCCACGACCTGCGCCGCTAGGGCACATCCGGCGCGCACAGCATCGGCGTTGGACTGGCCCGACATCAAGCCGCTTAAGAAGCCTGCGTTAAAGGAATCCCCCGCCGCCGTTGTGTCGACCACTTGGGTTACTTTCATCGGGGTCACGGTTTCCTGCGGTTGGCCTGCGGCGTCGATCAGAACGGCATCTGCGCCGTCTTTGACGATAGACAGGGTTACGCCCGCGTCGGCATAGCGTTTGGCTGTCGCCGCTTTGTCGGCATCGTTGAAGTAGGTGGCTTCATCCTCGAACGAGGGCAGGGCGATGTCCGCCACTGCCGCGCCGCGCATGATCCAATCACACATTTCTTGATCCGAAGCCCAGAGGCGCGGGCGCAGGTTCGGGTCGAACACGATGCGCACGCCTCCGGCACGGGCCTTGGCCAGAACGGACAGCAATGTCTCGCGCCCCTCAACCGGCAGGATCGCCAGGGTGATGCCGGAGAAAAATGCCACATCGCCTGCCTTCAGGTTTGGCAGTTCGCTCAGCCCATCCGCCATCTGCCGCGCGGCAGAGGCGCTGCGCCAGTAGGAAAAGCTGCGCTCTCCGTCTTTCAGCGAAATCATATAAAGGCCGACCGACGCGCCCGGGATCACCCGCAGTTCAGGGGTCACGCCCGCACCTTGCATGAACGCCGTCATCTGGGCCGAGGCCGCGTCATCGCCCACGGCGCTGAAATAGGACACGGTCAGGTCATCGCCTGCCAGTTTGCGCAGGTACCAAGCGGTGTTGAACGTATCGCCGGCAAAGCCCATCGTGTAATGGCCGTCGCCCGTCGGGGCCATTTCGACCATACATTCGCCAATGGCGAGAACTGTCTGCGTCATGTGTCGCTATCTTCGAAATATTGGGGATGTTCTTCTCGGATCTGGGGCAGGATGTATTTGATCCGGCCTAGATGTTCCTCGAGGTGTTTTTGAACGGCATCGGCATCGCGGGCAAACAGCGCGTCGGTGATCGACAGGTGCTGGTCAAAGGCGGTTTGCTGGCCGAACGACAAGGACAGAAACCGCACGCGGTCCATATGGGCCTTTTGTTCCTGGATCAGCGCCCAGGCATAGCCGTGACCGGACATTTCGCAGATGCGCTGGTGCATGCGGTCATCCAGTTCGTGGAACTTGGATCGTTCATCTGCGGCGATGGCGGTTTTCTGTTGTGCGAGCAAATCGCGGATTTCGTCGAAGTCATCCTTGGTCATGGTGTTGACCGCATCAAGGAAGCAGGCGGTTTCCAGCGCGGTCCGGATAAAGCTGGCCTGAAGCACGGCCTGCGAGGAAATCTTGGTGATCAGTGTCGCGCGTTCCGGACGG
>CATNDK010000264.1 GCA_950096585.1 Thalassococcus halodurans
TGCATCGACCTCAATCACTTCGAATCCTACGTCCCGCAAAGCAGCGGCGCATTCACGCCCAGAGCTGAGGGAAACCTCGCGTTCAGCCGAGGGTCCGCCCATCAGTACCGCCACTTTCGGGGATGTCCTGCTCGACATTCCCAATCGCCTCTTGTTCAGGGTTCCGGCCAAAATTGCCGTGCCCTTTTGTTTTATATTTTTGGCAACCTGCCTGTGGTCACCTGAGTGTCGGGTCTAGCGCCCGTTGGTCATTCCGGATCACCGACCCGCATGATTTCCCAATGTAACTCTATTCCACTGTTTTGGAAAACCCTTTTTCGCACTTCTTCGCCCAAACCTTCCAGATCAGCAGCAGTTGCCTCTCCGGTGTTCACTAAGAAGTTCGAATGCATCTCGCTCATCTGTGCGCCACCCAGCGTGGCACCGCGCATGCCAGCATCATCGATGACCTTCCATGCCTTCAGATCATGCACATCGTCGGCCTTACCGGTCGAAGAATGACCCGCCGGATTGCGAAAGGTCGATCCTGCCGTCCGGTCCTTGGTGGGCTGCGTCGCATCACGTTTTGCCAGCTGGTGCTCCATCCGCGCCTGGAGCTCGTCAGGATCGCCCGCCTCGCCTTCCAGCACCGCATCGATCAGCACCATGCCTTCTGGCAGATCGCTTTGGCGGTAGCGGAATTTCAGATCATCAGCGGTCAGTGTCATCAATTCGCCCTTGCGGGTCACGCCGCGCGCCTCGACGAACACGTCAGCGACATAAGAGCCATAACAACCCGCATTCATCGTAACCGCGCCACCGATGCTGCCGGGAATGGTGCGCAGGAAGGTCAGGTCAACGCCCGCCTCTGCCGCTTTCTTGGCCACATGGGCATCCAGCGCCGCAGCGCCCACACGCACCCGCGTGCCATCGACCTCAATTCCGTTGAACCCGCGGCCCAGCCGGATCACAACGGCACGCAAACCGCCATCACGCACAATCAGATTCGATCCGACCCCCATAGGGAACACATCAATCTCGGACGGAAGATCGCGCAGGAATTCCTGCAAATCCTCGACATCCGCAGGCTGGAAAAACCAATCCGCAGGGCCACCGACACGCAACCATGTCAGATCATTCAGGGAACGGTCCGCCGTCAGGCGGCCACGAGGTGTCGGAAACTTCTGTGTCATGCCTGCCCTGCTACTGCGCACCGCGAAGGGACGCAAGATTTCTGCTACAACGTCCAGCGCGAAAAGGCAGGTTTACGCCTTTTCCTGCCCGACCTGCCGACGCACCCAGCGCAACAGATAACGTACAGGCCAGCGCAGAACGCTCATTCCTGCCGCCAGAACCAGCAGGCCGATCCAAGGCCCATTCTCATAAGTGACATAGCCCAACAACGGGATGCCAATCGCGATCAGGATATACGCCCGCGTCCAGTGATTATCCTTTGACGGGATCATCGCCAAAACATTCGCCGCCAGTGCCCACACAAGCGCAAGTACCAAAGACAGGCTCATAGCGTACCTCCTACGCGTTACCCAAAGTGCAGGCCGGATTGCTCCGCCCCCGATGTGCACCCCCTCAGGTCACAGCCATATTAAAGCGCAGTCACAGCAGCATGTCTTTGCGCCATAAGGATTATTCGACTTAGGTTTCTCCACCAAGCCGGGCAGGCAAGTTATTGGCCCAGGCACTGATCGTACCGGCACCAAGGCAGACAACCATATCACCAGGTTGCGTTTGTTCGCGCACAAGGCGCTCCAGATCGTCCTCGCTTTGCAGCGCACGTGCATGGCGGTGGCCATGACGGATCAAACCCGCCACCAGATCATCGCGGCTCGCGCCGGGGATCGGATCTTCGCCAGCGGCATAAACCTCGGCGATGGCCACAACGTCAGCGTCGTTGAAGCAGGAACAGAAATCATCAAACAGCGACGACAGACGCGAATAGCGGTGCGGCTGGTGAACGGCCACCACACGGCCATCACAGGCCTGACGCGCGGCTTTTAGAACAGCGGCGATTTCCACAGGGTGGTGGCCATAGTCGTCGATGATGGTCACACCATCCACCTCGCCCACACGGGTAAAGCGGCGATTCACGCCACCAAAGGCCGCCAGCGCATCGCGGATTTCATCAAGCTTCATGCCCAGATGACGGGCAACGGCCACAGCGCTCAGCGCATTGGACACGTTGTGATCGCCCGGCATCGGCAATGTGCAGCCTTCGATCTTGGCATCTTCGTTCTGCAAAAGAATGTCGAAATGCGCGACGCCCTTTTCATAACGCAGGTTCACAGCCCGCACGTCCGCCTGCGCGTTGAACCCATAGGTCAGCACGCGACGGTCGGTGATTTTGCCCACCAGCGTCTGAACCTCGGCATGGTCGGTGCAGCACACGGCCAGACCGTAGAACGGAATATTCGACACAAAATCCAGAAAGCCCTGTCGCAGATTGTCGAAATCGCCCCAGTGCTCCATGTGCTCAGGGTCGATGTTGGTGACAATCGCGATGGTCGCGGGCAGACGGTTAAAGGTGCCGTCGGATTCGTCCGCCTCGACCACCATCCATTCGCCCTGCCCCATCCGCGCGTTCGAACCGTAGGCATGAATGATCCCGCCGTTCACAACGGTCGGGTCATATTTCCCCGCATCCAGCAGTGTTGCGACCATTGTGGTCGTCGTCGTTTTACCGTGCGTGCCCGCAATTGCGATGTTGGACTTCATCCGCATCAACTCGGCCAGCATTTCGGCACGGCGCACCACCGGCAGGCCCTTCATCCGTGCGGTGTCCAGCTCGGGGTTGCCCGGTTTGATCGCCGATGAAATCACGACAACAGCCGCGTTTTCCAGATTTTCCGCGCGCTGGCCTTCAAAAACAGTCGCGCCCAGCCCCTCAAGGCGGTCGGTGATCTTGGACCGTTTCAGGTCCGATCCCTGAACGGTGTAGCCAAGGTTCAACAAAACCTCGGCAATGCCCGACATCCCGATCCCGCCGATCCCCACAAAATGGATCGGCCCTACGTCACCGGGAAGCTTGGTGGCTGCTGCACTCATTACGATTTGTCCTTTTCAGAAAGCTCTTCGACCATATTCGCCAGCGTTTCTGCGGCGTCAGGTTTGGCCTGCGACAGGGCCGCCAGCGACATCTGCATGGCCCCATCGGGATGGTCCAGCACAGCCAGCAGCGCTTCGGTCATGGCCTCGACGGTCAGTTTGGATTCAGGGATCTTGATCGCCGCGCCCGCATCCACCAGCCCCTTGGCATTGGCGGTCTGGTGATCACCCGTTGCCGCAGCAAAGGGGATCAGGATCGACGGGCGGCCGATCACGGAAATATCGGCAACACTCGACGCACCGGACCGTGACACAATCAGTTGCGCCTCGCTCATACGGGTTGGAATGTCATGGAAGAAGGGCTGCACATCGGCATCAATGCCGTTTTCAGCATAAAATGTCGCGACACGTTCCCCATCTTCGTCCCGCGCCTGATGGGCGATACGTAGATGCTTCAACGCTGCCATCGGCAAGGCCGCAATCGCAGGCGGCACCACGTCCGACAGAATACGCGCGCCCTGCGATCCGCCGATCACAAGAATCGACATCGGGTATTCGCCCGGCACAATATAACCCGCGCCATGACGTTCCAGCACCGCACCACGCACGGGGTTGCCCACATGCACACCCTCGACGCCTTCGGGCAAAGTCGTGGGCCACGTTCCGCAGGCCACTGCATCAACGCGCTTGGAAAACAGCTTGTTCACACGGCCAAGCACGCCGTTTTGTTCGTGGATCATCCGCGGCAGGCGTAACAACGTCGCCGCACCCAGCGCTGGAATAGAGGGATAGCCACCGAAACCGGCGACAACATCCGGCTTATCCCGCAGCATCCGCACCGCCATCGAAACGATGCCTGACGCCACACGGAACGGCACCAGCGCCTTGGCCAACAGACCGCCCCGCGCGAATGTCGCGCTGTTGACCTGTTCGATTTCGACGGAATGGGGGAAGCCCCCCGTATAGCGCGCACCACGCGCGTCGGTCGACAGCTTCACCCGCCAACCACGGCGCAGCATGATCTCGGCCAAAGCCTGCGCGGGAAACATGTGCCCGCCCGTGCCGCCAGCGGCAATCACCAGTAGTTTTTTACGGTCCGGCTGTGCCATCGCTTGCCCTCTGCCCAGCGCCAAACAGGCGCAGAGCAGCCTGTCTTAACGCATCCTGCCGCGCAGGATATCTCCGATTTCGCCTTGCGGACGGGTCCGCGTGAACGCCAGCAACATACCCACTGCGATCCCACCTGCAATAAGCGACGACCCGCCATAGCTGACAAACGGCAAAGTCATGCCTTTCGCGGGCAACAAACGCACCGCAACGCCCATGTTGATCATGGCCTGAACGC
>CATNDK010000265.1 GCA_950096585.1 Thalassococcus halodurans
GGATGTGACCATCTCGGACACGTTTTGCTGAGACTGTTGTGCGGTGTTTTCCGCGTCGGCAGACGTCTGCAGTGCTTTCTGCGCCGAATTCAGAACTGTCGATGTGGCATCGGTCATGTCCTTGGCGCGGGTCGCAATGTCTTGGAACAGTTCGGACTGGCGTTTGACCTGAACAGAGGTGTCCTCGATATTTCCCGAAACACCGGCAAACGAAATGCTCAGATCACCGATGCGACCGGCGATATCTGTGATTGCTTCTTGTTGATCATTCGAGGCCATGATTGGTGTCGCTGTCGCATTGTCCTTCGATGGCATTGAGTGTTGCACTGGGTTCGCCCTTTAAAGTTCATTGTCCACAATGACAGCCGACCCATGTTGGCGTCGTTTGAAACGTTACCAATGAGTCACCGCATGTCGTTCCTGCACGTCGCGTTCCAACCAACGGAGGCAGGGCGATATTTTTTAGGAGATTTTCAACCGCTGCTGGCGGGGCTGGCCAACGCTCGGACAATCAACACCGAAGGTGCGTTTGTGTATTGATCCAGCTCGCGCAGCGGTATCCAGCGGACATCAATCGCCTCGCTATTGGGCAAAAGCGGGCTTTTCATATCTGCGGCGAACAGAAAACGGACGTCGTAGTGGTCGTGCGCAGGCATATCACCCCGCGCAGGGATCGTATGTACATCAACGTCGCAGGGAGGATCCGATATCAGATGCACATCCGTCAGCCCGGTTTCTTCTGACAGTTCCTTCAGCGCGACGGCTTTGAAATCCGTCTCACCGTCACAGTGGCCACCCGGTTGCAGCCACCTGTTCAGTTTCCGGTGGTGCATCAAAAGAACGTGGCTTTGGTCATGTGATACGACAAAGGCCGACGCGGTCATGTGGCCGGGAAGGTGGCCACGATCAAAGGCAGCCAAGCCGCTGTTTTCCAGAAGAATTTTCGTAGTCAGCGCGGCGCTTTGGCTGCGCTGGTCCAATGGGGTAAAGCCGCCGATAAACGGAAGATCGATTTCGGCGGCTTTGAAGGTCACTTGAAGTTCCGGCTGTCTTTCAGCTGTTCCCAGGCCCAGACGACTTCCTGAAGCTGCTCTTCCTGCGAACGGTCACCGCCGTTCATGTCAGGGTGCAGCACCTTGATCAGCTTCTTATAGGCTTTGCGGATATCCGCTTTGGTCGTGACGCTGGCCTCGACCTCAAGGATTTCGATCGCACGCTTTTCTGTCGGCGGCAGGCGGCGGCCACCATCAGCAGCCCCCTTGCCGGGGTTGCGCGTGGCGTTGGCACCCAGAACCTGATGGGGATCTTCGATACCCAGGCGGGCCCAAGCCCGCGCCTCTGGATCGCGCCATTCCTTTGTCTTGCGTTCCCAAACCTTGTCTGAACTTTCCTGCGCGTTCATCTCGGCTTCGGTCTTGCCGTCAAAGAAACTCCACTTGGCGTTATATTCGCGCACGTGGTCCTTGCAGAACCAAAAGAAGTCATCCAGCACGTCAGGTGCTTTTGGTGCACGGAACTTACCGGGCTCTTCGCAACCTTCGTGCTCGCAAATGCGTACCGATGTTTCGGACTCACCGGTCATGCCACGTCGACCACGTGTTTTCTTCTTCTTCGCAGAAGAGATAGACATATCAAAACCGAAGGGGTCTGGTCTGCTCATGTGCTTCACCTTTTCGACTCGGACGCCAGAGTTTAGACGAATGGCTGGCAGTGTGTAGGGGCTTAAGAGGGAAAAATGTCTAAGACTACTGAAATAGAAGAAAAATTAATCTCGGCTTTCTCGCCTCGGGAACTTCTGGTTCGCGATGACAGTGAACGCCATCGTGGTCATGCCGGATATCAGGAGGGCGGGGAAAGCCATTACCATGTGGTCATCCGCTCGGACGTGTTCAAGGACCTGAACCGGATCAAGCGTCATCGCGCTGTGCATGACGCTTTGGGCAAGGACCTGATGGGACGTATCCACGCCCTGTCGATGGATCTGGACGTTTAAACGTCTTTCTTCTTGTCGTCAGAAGCCGCGTCCATGTCGGGCGCGGTTTCTTCCCCGGCGGCGGTCTCTGTTTCAGCGACACCTTCGCCATCAATGTCGCCTGTGTCGGCATGCTCTGTGGCTTCAGGCGCGGTGGGGGCGGCTTCGATCAGACGGGGTTCGAATTCCGCGTCACCAGTTGTTCCGGTCGGGCGGCGGAAGACCAAAACAGTGCGCCACGTCGTAACAGATGTTGCAATGCCGGACCGTTCATCAGACGGCAGAGTATCCGAGCGAAGATATTCCCAGCCGTCAGCACCGTGTTCACACAGCACCTGCTCTAAGCCGTTTGCGAAACGCCCTTCGACGCCTTTGATACCTTTGCCTTTCACGCCTTTGCGCGGGGCGGGGACCACTTTGTATTCATACGTCGTCATAACGGCCTGCATGTCATTGATCGGCAAGGATCATATCAGCCCTGCGGCCATGTGCCAGAGCGAATGAGCATCAGGTGGGGAATACCCTAAACGGCCACGAAAAAACCCGCCGGAAACTGGCGGGTTTGATCGACTTCTGATCGTTGGGTCGGGTTACAGACCCAGCTTGGCCGTGACGATCTGGTTCACCGCGGCAGGGTTCGCCTTGCCGCCTGTGGCTTTCATGACCTGACCAACAAACCAACCTGCAAGTTTCGGGTTCTGCTGGGCCTTTTCGACCTGCGCAGGGTTCGCCGCGATCACGTCATCCACGGCCTTTTCAATCGCGCCGGTGTCTGTGACCTGTTTCAGGCCTTTGGCTTCCACGATCTCGGCGGGGTCGCCACCTTCGGTGTAGACGATCTCGAACACGTCTTTCGCGATCTTGCCCGAGATGTCGCCGGCTTTGATCAGCTTGATGATGCCTGCCAGCTGTTCCGGCGAAACGGGGCTGTCAGTGATGTCGCGGTCGTCTTTCTTAAGTCGGCCGAACAGTTCGTTGATCACCCAGTTTGCGGCCAGTTTGCCGTCACCTGCGGCACCAGCGACGGCTTCAAAATAGGATGCGTTCTGAACCTCGGCTGTCAGAACCGATGCATCGTATTCGGACAGGCCAAAGTCTTTGACAAAACGTGCTTTTTTCTCGTCCGGCAGTTCGGGCAGGGATGCCGCGATGCCGTCCACCCACTCTTGCTCGATCTCCAAAGGCAGCAGATCGGGATCAGGGAAATAGCGGTAGTCGTGTGCTTCTTCCTTGGACCGCATGGAACGTGTTTCGTTCTTGTCCGGGTCATACAGGCGTGTTTCCTGATCGACGGAACCGCCGCTTTCCAGAATAGCGATCTGGCGGCGTGCCTCGACATCGATGGCCGCCTGAATGAAGCGCATGGAGTTCATGTTCTTGATCTCGCAGCGTGTGCCCAGATGCGAGAAGTCCTGCGTTTCCTGATACTTTTCGTATGCGCCCGGACGGCAGACCGATACGTTCACGTCAGCGCGCAGGTTGCCGTTCTGCATGTTGCCGTCGCATGTGCCCAGATAGCGCAGGATCTGGCGCAGCTTGCCCACATAGGCCGCCGCTTCTTCGGGGCCGCGGATGTCGGGGCGGCTGACGATTTCCATCAGCGCAACGCCTGTGCGGTTCAGGTCAACAAAGGACATCGCCGGATCCATGTCGTGGATCGACTTACCTGCGTCCTGTTCGATGTGGATGCGTTCAATGCGCACAAGGCGGGCGATGCCCGGCTCCATATCAACGATTACTTCGCCTTCGCCCACGATGGGGTGGTACAGCTGGGAAATCTGGTAGCCCTGCGGAAGGTCCGGGTAGAAATAGTTCTTACGGTCAAACGCGCTGAACAGGTTGATCTGTGCCTTCAGGCCCAGACCGGTGCGCACAGCTTGTTCGACACAGAATTCGTTGATCACGGGCAGCATGCCGGGCATGGCGGCGTCAACGAAAGCCACGTTCGAATTCGGTTCGGCGCCGAATTGGGTGGAGGCACCGGAAAACAGTTTCGCCTTGGTCGCGATCTGGGCGTGAACCTCCATCCCGATCACAAGTTCCCAATCATGCTTTGCCCCGGCAATCACCTTGGGTTTCGGAGACTCAAAGCTCAGATCCAGCATCCTGTGTTTTCCTTATCCGCTTGAACGTCTGCGGGTTTAAGCGAGCCGTGCCACAGGGGCAAGAGGCAGAGCAGCGCTTAGGGTGCGTTTCAGGGGGCGGAAGGGCGGTTTTGGCTAGCGATTGGACAGCCAAGCCAGCCCCAGACGCGCGAGCACACCTTTTTGCACCGGAGGCGTGGGCACTGCCGCGGCGGAATGCTTGGGTTGTTCGGTTCCGATGATGCCGTGCCAGATGTCGGGCTGGACCTGACGGATGTGGTTGTCTGACACCCACTCGGCGCATTCGGACAGAACGGTT
>CATNDK010000266.1 GCA_950096585.1 Thalassococcus halodurans
TCTGGGCGCTAACGTTCAGCCTGCTGTCCAGCACAGCATTTGCCGAATGTTCACAAGAAACCCTGTCAATTAAAGGCCAATTCGGGTCTGCCCAATTCGCTGTGTCCGTCGCAGATACCGCCGACGAACGTGCGCAAGGCCTGATGTTCGTCGAGCAGATGCCGAGATTGACCGGGATGTTGTTCGTATATGAACAGCCGTCGTCAGTGGCGTTCTGGATGAAAAACACGCTGATTCCCCTCGACATGATCTTTGCCGATGAAAACGGCGTGGTTCAGTCCATCCACGAAAATGCGATCCCCGGTGACCTGACGGCGATTCCGGGCGGCGACAATATCCAGTATGTTCTGGAGTTAAACGCGGGTGTCGCAAAGATGCTTGGATTGAAGCCCGAGAACGTCATGCAGCATCCAGCAATCGAAAAAGCGGCTTGGCCCTGCGAATAACCTGCAGATCGGTCTTTTCAATTTGATCCGAGGCGTTTAAACGGTCGCTCAGTCGGGGCGTAGCGCAGCCTGGTAGCGCGACGGTTTTGGGTACCGTAGGTCGTAGGTTCGAATCCTATCGCCCCGACCACTTCCTTAATAGCGATGAAATTCTAGGCGAACGGCCCGTTTGCCTTTGGATCGGGCGTATCGAATCGCAGCGTTCCCGGACATTTCACAAGAACTTGTGTCTCTTCTGCACTCGGGCTTTGTTTTTCGCAGAACACATTCCAATTCCAAACTACCTCAGGCTATGCGGAAAATTCTGTGGATAAGTCCATTGAAACGCATGTTTTCCTCGAAAGCGCGTCGATTTCTTCTTGTGGGTGAATCACGAAATGCATCGCAGGGAATGTGTTTGGGTAGGTCGTCAACGCTAAATATAGATAACTTTCTTCAAAAAATTCGTTGACCGGTGAAGGTCCAATGCGCCAATTTGTGCGGGCTTACTGCAAGCCCACCACATTTAGTGGTTAGGTCACGGGGTCAATTCGCATTGCCACATTTGGCACTTTACTCAACCGCGACATGGTCATGTCTCGGCACAGGTGGCGTTTACCCAATCGATCGGGCGCGGAAAGCGGACGGGAAGCAGCGATAAACAGGGCGGCGATCATGAGAATTGAAAGAAAGTTCACGCGTGAAGGGCAGGACGCGTACGCTGGATTAGAATTTGTTACCACGACATCTGAAATTCGAAACCCGGACGGGACCATCGTGTTCCGTCTTGATGAAGTTGAGGTCCCTGTATCTTGGAGCCAGGTCGCATCCGACGTCATCGCACAGAAATACTTCCGGAAGGCGGGCGTTCCGACCGATCTGAAAAAGGTCAAAGAAAAGGACGTGCCTGAGTTTCTTTGGAAATCCGCGCCGGCGTCTTCTGACGTTGAAAAGACAGGCGAAACCTCGGCCAAGCAGGTTTTCGACCGTCTGGCCGGTGCGTGGACATACTGGGGCTGGAAGGGCGGCTACTTCACGTCCGAGGCTGATGCGCAAGCCTACTTCGATGAAATGCGCTACATGCTGGCCACGCAGATGGCCGCACCGAATTCGCCCCAATGGTTCAACACAGGCCTGCATTGGGCCTATGGCATCGACGGCCCGGGGCAGGGTCACCACTATGTCGACTACAAGTCCGGCAAACTGGTGAAATCCCAGTCAGCCTACGAACATCCCCAGCCGCATGCCTGCTTTATCCAGTCTGTTTCTGACGATCTGGTAAACGAAGGCGGCATCATGGACCTGTGGGTCCGCGAAGCGCGCCTGTTCAAATACGGCTCGGGCACTGGCACGAACTTCTCGTCGCTGCGCGCCGAGGGCGAATCCCTGTCCGGTGGTGGCAAATCCTCGGGTCTGATGGGCTTCCTGAAAATCGGCGACCGCGCAGCTGGCGCAATCAAGTCCGGCGGCACAACGCGCCGCGCGGCCAAGATGGTGATCTGCGATGCGGATCACCCCGATATCGAAGAGTTCATCAACTGGAAGGTCAAAGAAGAGCAAAAGGTTGCGTCCATCGTAGCTGGCTCGAAAATGCACGAGCAGATGCTGAACGGTGTGTTCGATGCGATCCGTAGCTGGGATGGCGCCGAAGCCGATGCCTATGACCCCAAGGTCAACGACAGCCTGAAGCAGGCGGTCCGCGCCGCGAAAAAGGTTGCGATCCCCGAGACGTATATCAAGCGCGTTCTGGATTATGCGCGTCAGGGCTACGCCTCGATCGAGTTCCCGACATACGACACTGACTGGGATTCGGAAGCTTACGCGTCTGTGTCCGGCCAAAACTCGAACAACTCGATTCGTGTGACTGACGCTTTCCTGAAAGCGGTCCGTGAAGACGCCGATTGGGAACTGATCCGCCGTACAGACGGCAAGGTCGCGAAAACGATCAAGGCACGCAAGCTGTGGGAAGACGTCGGCCACGCGGCATGGGCCTGTGCCGATCCGGGTATCCAGTTCCACGACACTGTCAACGCATGGCACACGTGCCCCGAAGACGGTGAGATTCGCGGTTCAAACCCTTGTTCTGAATACATGTTCCTTGATGATACGGCCTGTAACCTTGCATCGATGAACCTGCTGACCTTCCTTGAGGATGGTAAGTTCAAGGCCGAGGAATATATGCACGCGACACGTCTTTGGACGCTGACGCTGGAAATCTCGGTTCTGATGGCACAGTTCCCGTCCAAGGAAATCGCACAGCTGAGCTATGACTTCCGTACGCTGGGTCTGGGCTATGCCAACATCGGCGGCCTGCTGATGAACATGGGTTACTCCTATGACTCTGACGAAGGCCGCGCGCTTTGCGGTGCTCTGACAGCGATCATGACCGGCGTTGCTTATGCGACATCCGCTGAAGTGGCGGGCGAGCTGGGTACTTTCGCGGGTTATGAGCGCAACAAAGAGCACATGCAGCGTGTCATCCGGAACCACCGCAATGCGGCCTACGGCGCGACCAGCGGCTATGAGAAGCTGGCGGTGAAGCCGGTGGCGCTTGACCATGCAAACTGCCCTGATCCTCTGCTGGTCGAGCTGGCGATGTCCAGCTGGGACGAGGCGCTGCGTCTGGGTGAAAAGAACGGGTTCCGTAACGCTCAGACCACGGTGATTGCCCCGACAGGCACGATCGGTTTGGTTATGGACTGTGACACAACCGGTATCGAGCCTGACTTTGCCCTGGTGAAGTTCAAAAAGCTGGCCGGTGGCGGTTACTTCAAGATCATCAACCAGTCCGTTCCGGCAGCGTTGGAAAAACTGGGCTACGACTCGTCCCAGATCGAAGACATCATCGGCTACGCTGTGGGTCACGGTTCGATTGCCGAAGCTCCGGCGATCAACCACACGTCGCTGGTGGGTCATGGCTTTGGTCCGGCGCAGATCGAGCGTATCGAACAGGCGCTTGGCTCGGCCTTTGACATCCGCTTTGTGTTCAACCAGTGGACGCTTGGCGAAGAGTTCTGCACCGAAGTTCTGGGCATCCCGACCGAACGTCTGAATGACCCGAGCTTTGATCTGCTGCGCCACCTTGGCTACAGCCGCAAAGACATCGAAGCAGCCAACGACTATGTCTGTGGGACAATGACGCTTGAAGGTGCACCCCACCTAAAAGTTGAACATTATCCGGTGTTTGACTGTGCGAACCCCTGTGGCAAGAAGGGCAAGCGCTTCTTGTCGGTCGACAGCCACATCTACATGATGGCCGCGGCGCAGTCGTTCATTTCGGGTGCGATTTCCAAGACGATCAACATGCCGAACGACGCCTCTATCGAAGACTGTCAGAAGGCCTACGAACTGTCCTGGTCGCTGGGTGTTAAGGCCAACGCGCTGTACCGTGATGGCTCCAAGCTCAGCCAGCCTTTGGCGGCGGCACTGGTCGAAGACGACGAGGACGCGCAAGAAGTTCTGGAAACAGGCTCGATGCAGGAAAAGGCCGCTGTGTTGGCCGAAAAGATCGTCGAGAAGGTCGTCATCAAGGAAATCATCAAGTCCGAGCGCACCAAGATGCCGGAACGCCGCAAGGGTTACACCCAAAAGGCCGTTGTTGGTGGTCACAAGGTGTACCTACGGACCGGTGAGTACGAAGATGGCTCTTTGGGTGAAATCTTTATCGACATGCACAAGGAAGGCGCGGGCTTCCGTGCGATGATGAACAACTTCGCCATCGCGGTGTCCGTTGGTCTTCAGTACGGCGTGCCGCTGGAAGAGTTCGTCGATGCCTTCACCTTCACCAAGTTCGAACCGGCAGGCATGGTTCAGGGCAACGACAGCATCAAGAATGCAACGTCGATCCTTGACTATATCTTCCGCGAATTGGCCGTGTCCTATCTGGACCGCACCGATCTGGCGCATGTCAAACCCGAAGGTGCGACATTCGAC
>CATNDK010000267.1 GCA_950096585.1 Thalassococcus halodurans
CACAGTAAGAAAAAGCCCCACAAGCTAGTAAGTGCTTACAGGGATTCATCTTCCAATAAGCTGGCGAGAGGAAGAGAAAGAGGACGAGGAGCCTCCCGCTCCCAGTTCAAACCAACCAGTTCCAAACCCCGGAAGCGACAGGCCGCCGACCGGACGTTCCTCTCCGATTTGAAACCTGGCGACTATGTAGTCCACGTCGATCACGGCATCGGCCGCTATCAGGGGATGGAGGTCATCACCGCTGCGGGTGCGGCGCGCGAATGCCTTCTGCTGGAATACGCCGAAGACGCGCGCCTGTATCTGCCGGTCGAAAACATCGAACTGCTGTCCAAATATGGTCATGACGAAGGTCTTTTGGACCGGTTGGGCGGCGGCGCATGGCAAGCCAAAAAGGCCCGTTTGAAAGAGCGCATCCGCGAAATGGCGGACAAGCTGATCCGCATCGCGGCGGAACGCGCGCTCCGCAAGGGCGCAATTCTCGAACCGCCACCGGGTGCATGGGATGCGTTCTCGGCCCGTTTCCCCTATCAGGAAACGGACGACCAGCTCCGTGCCATCGAAGACGTGATGGCCGACATGCAATCCGGCCAGCCCATGGACCGCCTTGTCTGCGGCGATGTGGGCTTTGGTAAAACCGAGGTCGCGCTGCGCGCCGCGTTTGTTGCGGCCATGTCAGGCGTGCAAGTGGCAGTCATCGCGCCAACCACGCTACTTGCCCGTCAGCACTTCAAAGGCTTCGCAGAACGCTTCCGCGGCTTCCCTCTTGAGGTGCGCGGTCTGTCCCGCTTTATCAGCAGCAAGGAAGCCAGCGAAACGCGTGACGGTCTGGCAAAAGGCACCGTCGACATCGTCATCGGCACCCACGCCCTTTTGGCAAAGAACATCAAGTTCAAGAACCTCGGCCTGCTGATCATCGACGAAGAGCAGCACTTTGGCGTCGCGCACAAAGAGCGCCTGAAATCCCTACGTTCTGATGTGCACGTTCTGACCCTGACAGCGACCCCCATTCCGCGCACATTGCAATTGTCGCTGACCGGCGTGCGTGACCTGTCGATCATCGGCACGCCACCGGTCGACCGTCTTGCCATACGCACCTATGTCAGCGAATTCGACGCGGTCACAATCCGCGAAGCCTTGCTGCGCGAACACTACCGCGGCGGGCAAAGCTTCTATGTCGTCCCGCGCATCTCTGATCTGCCCGAGATCGAAGAATTCCTGAAGGAACAACTGCCTGAACTGACTTATGTCGTGGCGCATGGCCAAATGGCAGCGGGCGAGCTGGATGACCGTATGAATGCCTTCTACGCCGGCAAATACGATATTCTTCTGGCGACCACGATCGTTGAAAGCGGGCTGGATATCCCCACGGCCAACACCATGGTCGTGCATCGCGCCGACATGTTCGGCCTTGCGCAACTCTATCAGATCAGGGGGCGGGTCGGGCGCTCCAAAACCCGCGCCTATGCCTATCTAACCACCAAGCCGCGTGCGAAACTGACCCCCGGCGCCGAAAAACGCCTTCGCGTGCTTGGCTCGCTCGACACACTCGGCGCGGGCTTTACACTGGCAAGCCAAGACCTCGACATCCGTGGCGCTGGCAACCTTCTGGGCGAAGAGCAGTCCGGCCAGATGCGCGATGTGGGCTATGAACTCTATCAATCCATGCTGGAAGAGGCGATCGCCAAGATCAAGGCAGGTGAACTCGAAGGTCTGTCCGAAACCGATGACCAATGGGCACCGCAAATCAACCTTGGTGTCCCGGTTCTGATCCCCGAGGATTACGTGCCTGACCTCGACGTCCGCCTTGGCCTCTATCGCCGTCTGTCGTCGCTTTCCACAAAGGTCGAACTCGAAGGTTTCGCCGCCGAACTCATCGACCGCTTCGGCAAACTGCCGCGCGAGGTTAACACGCTCATGTTGGTGGTCCGGATCAAAGCCATGTGTAAACGCGCTGGTATCGCCAAACTCGACGGCGGGCCGAAGGGCGCGACGATCCAGTTCCACAACGATAAATTCGCCTCGCCCCAAGGGCTTGTCGACTTCATCAAGGATCAGAACGGTCTGGCGAAAGTCAAAGACAACAAGATCGTCATCCGCCGCGACTGGAAGTCCGATAAGGACAAAATTCAGGGCGCCTTTGCCATCGCCCGCGATCTTGCCGAAAAAGTCCGCGACGAAAAGAAACGTGCCAAAGCCAAGCAGAAACAAGCGGGCAACTGACCCAACCTGGAAAGCTCGTTTCATCTGTCTTGAAATACTCTGTTAACCCATGCATGGGGCGGCTCTTGGCAAACTAATGTTACGTTTGATGCCTTTTCGCACAGAGTGTTTCGTTCATGCGTGGTAAAAATCCCTGTCGGGTCCCGCACTGATCCGAACAATGTTGAACAGGTTGGTAGGGCGCCCGCGTATGTTGTCTATCGAACTCTTGGGCTGGGCCGGTTCGGCCGCGACCCTTGCAGCCTATTCCATGAAAACGATGCTGCCGCTCCGTATCGCTGCGGTTCTATCGAGCGTATTTTTCATCAGCTACTACGGCATTATCGGGATCTGGCCATCGTTGGCGCTGGAATTGGTCCTGCTTCCATTCAATCTCTATCGGGCGTGGCAAATCCTTTCCCTGCGCCGTAAGGTCGAAGCCGCCCGCGCTGAACAGATCGATGATTTCTCGGTCCTCAAAGCCTATGGAAAATCGCGCGACCTTGAGGCGGGCATGACCATTTTTCGGCGGGGCGATGCACCTGACCACCTCTACCTGATCGAAAAAGGCCAAGTGTATCTCGAAGAAATCGACGTCACACTCGGGGCTGGCGAAATATTCGGCGAAATCGCCTTCTTCTCAGACGCCAAAGAACGCATGGCGACAGCGCGCTGCACCGAAGACACCAGAATTTATATGGTCGATGAAAAGACCTTCATGCAGTTGAATTTCCAAGACCCAAGCTTCGGCATACAGGTGATGCGGATCATCACGCGACGTATCGTCGAAAGCGTTAGCCACTCCCCCCAACTGTTCCAGCGCTAGTAATAAGCCACCGCACTCAAACCTTTTGCAACGCCTCTGTTTCATCTGTCCGAAAATACTCAGGGGGTCTGGGGGCATCGCCCCCAGCCTCGAGTATCCTTTTTAGATATCCGGTGGCTGTCGACACGCGCTCGCTACAGCTCGGTCAGAGGCCTGCCCATCAGTCTGCGTCTTCGCAACCAAAGGCGCCGCACCATGCGCCGGTGTAGGTAATCTCGTCCATACGCTCGGCTAGCGGGCCGGTGATTCCCAAATCATTGGCTTCTTCCGCGTAGGCGACAGCCAATTCCATATTTTCGGGGATGCCATACAGCCCTTCATAAAAGATCAAGGCCAGGTCGGCCGCGGCGGTGGCGTGCCCCTCTTTGGCGGCGAACCGCAGCATGGTCAGGCCAAAGACTTTGTTCTCGGGCACGTACTCGCCTTGCAACATGAGGTTGCCGTAGTTCTTCATGGCAACGGGGTAGCCGGCCTCGGCGCCGCGCCGCACAAAGCCGACCCATTCTTCGGCGTTGTGGCGGACAAAGGCGCAGTCCTGATTGGGGCTGATCATCCAGGCAAGGCTGGTCATTGCGACAGGATTATACCCCTGCGTCGCAGCGTCAAAAAGCTCGGCAAAGGCGTCTTCGTCTCCAGCGCAGGCGGCGGTGGACTTTTTGATATAGTAAGCGCGTGGTGTAGCCCATTCCGGGTCCAGCTTGTCCGCGAATGCAGGTGCCGTCGCTATTGCGGCAAGAAGGGCGGAATTCAGCAGCGCTTTCATCGGGTTACGGCCTTTGTCGTTTAGTTGTGGTGCTTTGGTCTTGGCTCGTAGGGTAGCATGGTGCAACGGGCATTGCCAAAACACAAAAAAGGCCGGGCGCAGTGGGGGCGCCCGGCCAATTGTCAGAAATTAAGCGCTTAGCTACGTCTTAGCCGCGACGACGGCGACGACCACCTGCGCGACCACCACCTGCAGGTGCGGCGTCCGGATCCTTGTTGAAGGCAATCCAGTCACCACCATGCGCGTCGTTGTCTGTCAGCAGGTTGGCCGCGCGGATGGCTTCCATTTCTTTGCCTGCGCGGTACTTGGTCGAGCCGAGATTGAACATTTTGCAGAACGCCTCGTCGTCCATGTCCGGCGGCAGCATCACGCCAGCCGCTTCGACTTCCGCGCGCTTTTCGGCGATTTTCTTGGCAGAGACGGGCAGGGCGATCGGGTTCATAATCGCCGATGTCATGCCTGTGGCCATCGCCATGGGTAGGAACGCGTTGTTGATGCCGTGGCGGTTGGGCAGGCCGAACGAGATGTTGGACGCACCGCATGTCGTGTTCACACCCAGTTCTTCTC
>CATNDK010000268.1 GCA_950096585.1 Thalassococcus halodurans
CCCGCCAGTCGGATGAACGGATCACGTTCCCGCATCAGGCGGATCAGGCTACGCACCACAATCGTCGCGTAAAGCGCGATGATTACCAGCACCAGCACAAGGCCGTATTCCTCGGCGGCGACTGCAATAATAAAGTCTGTATGTGCGTCAGGCAGCGACCATTTCACTTGGCCTTCTCCGACGCCCACACCGAAAAACCCGCCCTCTTGGATGGCGTTGGTGGCATAGCCCAGCTGCGTCGTCGGATCGATGTCAGGGTTCAGGAACCCGTCAATCCGGCGCGCGAAGTGTTCTGAATTCTGATAGGCAACCGTTCCGCCGATCACCACCAGACCCGCCATCGCAATCAGCAGGATCATCGGCGCACCGGCCACGAAATACATCACGCCCCAGCCGAACAGCACCAGACAAGCTTGGCCAAAGTCCGGCTGCATCACCAGAAAGCCGACGATCAGCATGGTCAGAAGGAACGACCACAGCTTACCCGGAGGGCCGCCAATCTCTTGGCTCGCGGCCATCATCCATGCGGCGACGATCACAAAGGTGGGCTTCAGGAATTCCGACGGCTGGACCGAGGCAAAGCCCAGCGAATACCACCGCACCGCGCCTTTGCCGAAATCCGTGCCCAGTACGGGCAGGAACATCAGCGCCACAAAAGCGCCGGCAAAGCCGATCACCGCCAAGCGCCGCACCAATGTCGGCGACATCATCGAGGTCAGGAACAGCGCCACCAGCGCCGCACCGCCAAAAATCGCCTGTCTTTGAACATAGTGGAACGGATCAAACCCGTTGCGCTCTGCCAAGGGCGGAGAGGCCGCAAGCCCCAACAACATGCCGATCCCGAACAGGATCAGGATACATGTCAACGTCCACGTATCTACCGTCCGCCACCACTTGGGCAGAATCGGTTCTACGTCGCGCACGGGAACCGTGCCGTAAACCATTTCCGTCATGGAAAACCGCCTTCGACTGCCTCATATCGCCCGTTTGTCCGGGTCTGACGCTAAGTTTAGCGTTATTTTGCTTGCGAAGCTAGCGGAAATGAAAGGCCACGCAGACCGCCCGCTTATAGCCGCACCTGCAACAGAGTAGAATAATGTCCGCTGTCGGGAACTTCATGCACGGTGCATTCAGTCGTGATATTTTCACGTAAGGCATAGGCCATCGCGATCGGTGACCATGTGTCCGCCGTGCCGTGCCAGATATCAACCGGACAGCGGACTTGGGGCAGCACGGATCGCCAATCCAGAACATAGGCCTTCAGATACGCAAGGTAGGACGGCCTGTATTCTCCGAAAGACCGTTTTAGCACCCGCTTCATCGCGCTTTGGAATTCCGTGTCTTTCAACAGGTCCAGCTCTGCCGCCGTGCTTTTGGCAAACAACGCCTTGATCAGCAGCGCAGGTGCCGCACGCACGATCACGGCTTGGACACCTGTCAAAAACGCCAGCGCTTTTGGTTTATGGGCGGCCAATTCAAAAACCACCTGACCTGCCATATCGGGCAAGAAATCCCCCAACTGCAGCGGTGCCGCCGGAGAGACGAGTGTCACCTTTGTAACCTTGTCAGGACAGCGCGCTGCGATTTGAAGCGCAGCCATCGCGCCAATAGAAAACCCCACCAGATGAATATCGCCTTGCGCCGTTTCGGACGCAGAAACCGCGTCTGACAAAGCCCGCGCGACATCCTCGGGCGGGTGCTCAAAAATATTAAGATCGATGATCTCGACATCGGGGTTGGCGCGGGCCAACAACTGCCGCTCGGCGTCGCCACCGGGGACACCGTGGCAAAAGAATACTTGGGTCAATGAACACACCTGAACAAAGGGCTTAAAATCTACCCGCGTTCAAATCGCACTTCGCTGCCCCTGTCTATCGGCATTTCGCCGCAATCCGCCCTTAGGTTTTACGGGCACCGGCTGTCCCAGCCAAACGAGAGGAAAAGCCACCCTTCCGGATTTGCATCCAGACCGATCCGACGTCAAAGATCGACCATTCCCGCCGCACGCCATCCGGTCCGAATTCGGCCTGCGACAGGCCCAGAATGACAACTTCTTTTCCTGTCGGCGCCCCGAACGATCCCCAGCCGTCATGCCGCCCGCGAATTTCCCACCGCAAGGCCGCGCGCGGCGCTGCCAGCGGCGCGTCGCCCCCCAGTTTGCGCAGGATACGGAATTCGGCCGAAGGAAAGCATGACCGCAGGTTCAGCCAGAACGCCTGCGCCGATTTCGGGCCATGTGCCGTCACGCCGCCCGCATAGTGAAGCGCCGCACCCGGATCGTATTGCTGATCAAAAAGCTGGAACCCGCCTTCCATCGCGCGCTCGAGCAAATCCGACCAGACATGCGCCCAATCGCTGTCGTTCCCGGCCTCGGCCCCGTGATCGGTCACCGCCGCATCCGTGAACACCACATCATCGGGCAATGTTGCGCCAAGCATGTCATCGGCCCATTTTTCGGGCGCGATATCCAAGGCAGACAACACAGCGCCTGTATCCCTGACGCGCCAGATGTCGGTGACCCTGTCGTCCGAGACGGTCGTTTCTACCATCACGGAATAACTGATGTCCCGCCCTGTGGGGGCGCCCCACACGCCCCCGCCCGCGTGTCGCCCCGACACCCGTAGCCGTGCCGCGCCGATATCCCGCGCATCTGCCATTTTGTGGGAAACCATGTCTTCGCAAATCACATGGCGATCCGGACAGGCCACCATCGGCCCCAGCGCCGAGGTCGCAACCGCCAGCCGCCCTTTATACTCCGCCTCGCCCCCGTGCAGCACGACATCGCGGTGCACCGCCTTTTCAAAGACCGCCCCAAAGTTGGCCGACCGCCACAAACCGTCGATCAGCGCGCGCATTTGCACGTCGCCGCTTTGTTCAGTGACCAGATCTTTCACATCGACCTCCTGTCGCGGTAGGGCATGTTCCCCTGAAAACCACGTCAGTTTGTCTGCAAAAGCTTAATTCCCGCTTAACCAAGATCGCCGTTTCATTCCGGCAACGCACGCACCCAAGCAACGATCTTTTCCGCCGCCATACCCGTGATCCCCGGCGACAGGATATCGCCTGCAATCACATGGGCGTCCGGCTCCATCCCGTCCTGTTGCGCAATGGGGCACAATTCGACCACGCCGCCCCATTTTTCAGCCAGCTTTTCGGTCTTGGCGGGCGACACGATCCTGTCGTCCGGCGAATACACCATCAGCGCAGGCAGCATCAGCGCGCCCAAATCCCCCGCCCAGACACTACGCACCGCTTCGGCCATAGGAAGCACGGCCTTGAACGGGTATTGCGTCGTCCAGAATGCGGCATGGTCCGCGTTCTGCGGTTGGAACCCGCGTTCCTTGCCCGCCACATAAGGCCCCCAGACGTCCACCTTGGGCCAATCCAGCAGCTTGGTGATCTTGGGACGCAGTCCAAAGTTCGGGGATACAAAGGCAAAGCCCGCCACCCCGTCCATGGGCAACCCACGCATCGCGGCCAAAGTGGCCAATGTCGCGCCAGTCGACGTGCCGATCAACAAAACGCGGCGACCGATTGCGCGCCCGATGGCCAGCGCTTCATCCATGTCGCGCAGCCAGCGATCAAGGCTGGCCTGCCCCAACGCATCGCCGTCCAGCCCATGTCCGGTGAACCGCGCGAAATACAGGTTGGCGCCAAGCGCCTCGGCCACTTTATCCGGTACAGGGCGAATTTCCTCGGACGTGGCAGAAAAGCCGTGCAGATAGACAACCGCCCAATCCGTTTGATCCTCGGGCGTGCCCGACCAGACCACGCGCTTGGCCACGCGGGCGTCCAGCCCCGCGACCTGCCCCTCCGAGGTCGCCAAATAGGCATCAACGCCGTTTGCCAGCACGGTAGGATCAAACGCGTCAGACAATATCCAGCACCGCCTCTTCGATCATTTTCAGGCACTCAGGCTCAGAAAACCGGTGATCTGCCCCTTTGACCAAGGTCAGACGCGCATCCGCTCCGTCGATATGATCCAACAGCCGCAATGCCGTCTCGCGGCTGACGCTGGCGTCTTCGGTTCCTTGCAAAAGACGCACAGGCCAAGCCATCGGCAGAGGATCACGCAGAACCAACTGGTCGCGCCCATCCTCGATCAACCGTTTGGTGATGATGTAGCTGTCCACATAATCCGACGGCAGGCTGACCTGCCCTTCCGTCATCAGTTTGTCGCGTGTCGCATCATTGAACGACGCCCAGAAACCGTCCTCGGTGAAATCAGGCGCGGCGGCGATACCAACGAACCCCGCGATGCGGTCGGGCATTGCCTTGGTCACCAGACAGGAAATCCAGCCCCCCATAGACGAGCCAACCAATACAACCGGCCCT
>CATNDK010000269.1 GCA_950096585.1 Thalassococcus halodurans
TCCAGAACTACGCGCTTTTCCCGCATATGACCGTTGCCGAAAACCTCAGCTTCCCGCTTGAGGTGCGTAAGATCGGCAAGTCCGAACGCGAGGCCAAGGTCAAACGCGCGCTGGATATGGTGCAGATGGGGGCCTTTGGGGGCCGTCGCCCTGCGCAAATGTCCGGTGGTCAGCAGCAACGGATCGCACTAGCCCGTGCGCTGGTGTTCGAACCCGAACTGGTCCTGATGGACGAACCGCTGGGCGCTTTGGACAAACAGCTGCGCGAAACGCTGCAGTTCGAAATCACCAACCTTGCGCATGAACTGGGCATCACCGTGGTCTACGTGACGCACGACCAGACAGAAGCGCTGACCATGTCGGACCGCGTTGCCGTGTTTGACGATGGCCGCATTCAGCAGTTGGCCCCGCCAGACGAGTTATATGAAAAGCCGCAGAACAGCTTTGTTGCGCAGTTCATCGGTGAGAACAACACGCTGGAAGGCACTGTCACCAAGATCTCGGGCAACCATTGCGAAGTCCGTCTGGACAACGGCGAACTGATCGATGCCCTTCCGGTGAACGTATCTGCCGAAGGTGAACGCACCCGCGTGTCGATCCGTCCTGAACGTGTCGAATTCAACAAGGATCGTCTGCAGGAAGGCGCACACCTTCTGAAGGCCGAAGTGCTTGAATTCATCTACATGGGCGACATCTTCCGCACGCGTCTGCGCGTCGCTGGCAACGAAGATTTTATCATCAAGACGCGGAACGCACCGGATCAGGTTCGTTTGGAACCCGGACAGCAGATCGAGATCGGCTGGCTACCGGAAGATTGCCGCGCCTTGGACGCGATTTAAGATAAACAGGTATCCCGACGCGACCGGTTCCACCGGTTCGCGAAGGGTCACGATGAGGGTCCGGCGTCAAACCCGTGGCGCAGACCCCTCAAAATCTCAAACGGGTACTAGGGAGAATGAAATGAAACTCTCAAAGACACTTCTAGCTTCGACAGCTCTGGTTGCCGCTGGCGCAACTGCCTACGCGGCAGGCCACGGCATGGCAGACAGCATGACGCTTGTGTCCTGGGGTGGTGCCTACCAGTCCAGCCAGCAGAACGCTTATGTCGAGCCCTATCTGGCAATGAACGAAGGCGTCACATCCACTTGGGACGAAAGCTCGGCCGAAGCGGTTGCGAAACTGCGCGGGATGAACGAAGCGGGCAACGTCACATGGGACGTTGTTGACGTTGTTGCGGCAGACGCGATCCGTCTGTGCGACGAAGGTCTGGCTCTGGAAATCGATCCGGACGAAGATCTGGCAGCTGCACCTGATGGCACATCTGCAGAAGACGACTTCGGCGACCTGCTGGTTTCCGACTGCTTCATTCCGCAGATCGTTTACTCCACAACATTCGGCTACCGCACAGACATGGTTCCCGAAGGCGCAGCAGCACCTTCGCAGATCTGTGACGTGTTCGATCTGGAAACATACCCGGGCAAGCGCGCCCTGGAAAAGCGTCCGATCAACAACATGGAATGGGCGCTGCTCTGTGACGGCGTAGCCAAAGCAGACGTATATGACGTTCTGGCGACTGACGAAGGTCAGGACCAGGCGCTGGCCAAGCTGGACACCATCAAAGACAGCGTCATCTGGTGGAACGCCGGCGCGGACACACCGCAGCTCCTGGCTGACGGCGAAGTCTTCATCGGCTCGACATACAACGGCCGTCTGTTCGCAGCGATCGAAGAGCAGAAGCAGCCGATCGGCATGATGTGGGACGCTCAGGTGTTCGACCTTGACGGCTGGATCATTCCGGCAGGTCTGCCCGAAGACCGTCTGGCACGTGCGAAAGACTTCGTGAAATTCGCGACAGACACACAGCGTCTGGCAGATCAGGCCAAGTACATCTCGTACGGCCCGGCACGCGCATCCTCGGCTCCGCTGGTTTCCACACACGCGGAACTCGGCATCGAAATGGCGCCGCACATGCCGACAGACCCCGAAAACTCGAAGAACACATTCCTGTATAACTACGAGTTCTGGGCGGACTACCGCGACGACATCGACGCCAAATTCCAGGCGTGGCTGGCACAATAAGCCGGTTTGACTTGCGGAAGGGCCATACTGGCCCTTCCGACCCAAAGTTTGTGACCTAACAAACCAATAAAAACCGAAACGGTGGGACCAAGATGAGCGACACCAGCGCCCCAACAGAGACAGCCCAAAGCGGACCGATGCTTGCCGCAGACGGCACCCCCCTGAAGAAATCACTGGCTCGTGCCCTGCGTCGTCAGAAACTGCGCGCGCTCTTGCTGATCGCACCGTTGTTGATCTTTGTTCTGGTCAGCTTCGTAGCCCCGATCGCGGACATGCTGTTCCGGTCGGTCGAAAACCAGATCGTGTCCGAAACGCTGCCGCGCACAACCAACGCGCTGGCCGATTGGGACGCAGATACCAGCGACTCGCCGGATGAACCGGTGTTCGAGGCGCTGTTTTATGACTTCTTCCTTGCGCAAGAGCGTAAGCTGCACACCCGTTTGGGTACGCGCCTGAACTATGAAATGACCGGTATGTCGTCCCTTATGCGCCAGTCTGGCCGCAAGGTTGATGACATTTCCGATGTGTATTTCGACCAGTTTGATGATCTGGACAAAAACTGGGACGAGGCCGAGCCTTGGGCCCAGTTGATGGGCGCACCCGATTGGGTCGCCAAGATGGAAGGTTGGGAAAAAGGCGATCGCCTGCCTGCGTTCAAGCTTGCTCCGGGTATCGCTGATCTTCTGCCGAAGACCGCTGAGATCTATGGCGAGTTTGCCAAGTTCACCATCAACGAAGACGAAAAGAGCCTGCTGAAAGAAGAACCGTGGGGCGTTGTCCACACCGCGCTTTATCAGGACCTGATGACAGCAGACGTGTCCGGCTATTCCGGCCCGCAGGCCGAAATGCTGAAGACCGCTGACGCCGCTGTCGCGGGTTTCGAAACCGTGGGCTTCAAAGACGGCTTCATCGAAATTGACGAAGATTGGGGCAGCCGCGAGGTTTGGACCACGATCCAGATGTATTCGCCCGCCTACACCAACGGTTATTTCCTGAACGCCATCGACATGCAGAAAACCGTCGACGGCCCGCAGATGCGTGACGAAGACGAACAGATTTACTTCACCCTGTTCAAGCGCACCATGTTCATGTCGCTGGTCATCACCTTCAGCTGTATCCTGCTGGGCTATCCGGTGGCGTGGCTGCTGGCGAACTTGCCGTCGCGTACAGCGAACCTTTTGATGATCCTTGTTCTGCTGCCTTTCTGGACATCGCTTCTGGTGCGGACATCCGCATGGAAGGTCATGTTGCAGCAACAAGGTGTGATCAACGATGTGTTGGTCTGGATGGGGCTGGTCGCCGATGAATCGCGCCTTGTGATGATCAACAACCAGCTGGGTACGATCATTGCCATGACGCACATCCTGCTGCCGTTCATGATCCTGCCGCTGTATTCCGTGATGCAGACCATCCCGCCGTCCTACCTGCGCGCCGCCAAAAGCCTTGGTGCGACCAACTGGACTGCCTTCTGGCGCGTGTATTTCCCGCAGTCGGTGCCGGGTATCGGCGCGGGGTCGATCCTCGTGTTCATTCTGGCCATCGGTTACTACATCACGCCGGAAATCGTGGGGGGTACGACAGGTACGTTCATCTCGAACCGGATCGCCTATCACATCTCGTCCTCGCTCAACTGGGGCTTGGCGGCTGCGCTGGGAACGATCCTCTTGGGTGTGGTTCTGTTGCTCTACTACGTCTACGACAAGATCGTCGGCATCGATAACGTGAAGCTGGGGTAAGCCAATGACACCTATCTATGACAAACCCCTAAGCCTGACCCTGCCAACACTTGCTTTGGCGGGGGCCATCTTCGGCTTCTTCATCGACGCAGGCCTTGGCACGACCTTCGTGGCTGTGCCGCTGGTCGCCCTGATCTGTGCGGCTCTTGCCTACGTGGCCTTGAACGTGATGCCGAAACAGCGCGAACGCGAAATGCGCTGGGCGTCGATCATCCTGTTCGCCGTCGGTGGCTTTCTGGTGGCGGGCCTGTCCGGTCTGATCGTTGCCGGTCTGTTCGGCTGGTTCCTTGGCTGGTTCATCTACTGGATCGGTCGCGGTCGCTATCGTGGCCCGCTGCCACCCTATCTGACCAGCGGTCAGGTTTTGTGGCATTACACCTTCCGTGTGATCGTCGGCGCCATTCTGGTGTTCCTGATCACGCCGATCATCGTGGTCATGCCGCTGTCGTTCAACGTCGAAGACTTCTTTACT
>CATNDK010000270.1 GCA_950096585.1 Thalassococcus halodurans
CGAGGCCTACGGCATGTCGGAATGTTCGACCTTTATCTCGACCGAACCCACCACAACCGATCTGTCGGACGGATACCTCGGCAAACCGCAGGTTGGACGCCGGATAGCCATTCTAGGCGATGACGGCCCTGTCGAGCTTGGCGAACCGGGCCAGATTGCGATCCATAACACCGACCCCGGTTTGATGCTGGGCTATATCGGGGCAGAGGAAGAAACCAAAAGCCGTTTTCAAGGTGACTGGTTTACCACCGGCGATCTGGGCGCAATGGAATCAGACGGTCGCATCCGCTTTCTTGGCCGCAACGATGACATGATGAACGCGGGCGGTTTCCGCGTCTCGCCTGTCGAGGTCGAAAACGCGCTGCTACAACATCCGGCGATTTCGGAAGTTGGCGCCACGGACATCGAAGTCAAAGAAGACGTCCGCCTGATCGCCGCGTTTTTCGTGTCTTCCGAACCGCTTAGTGAAAGCGACTTGCAAGACTGGTGCGCAGAACGTCTGGCCCGCTACAAACAGCCCCGCATCTTTGTTCAACTCGATGCATTGCCAAAGAACCCCAATGGCAAATTACTTCGCAAAGCGCTTCGTGACATTCCGCGAAACACCCACTAAAGGCTCGGGCTTATTTCGACGTTTTGCTGTTAGCATTGTCCTACAAAGGAAAGGCATCAACTATGGTCAAACTGGATATCATGTCGGACCCGATTTGCCCCTGGTGCTATGTTGGCAAAACTCTCTTGGACCGCGCTCTGGAGAAATCTCCGGATCACCCGTTCGAAATCGAATGGCACCCCTTTCAGCTGAACCCCACTATGCCGCGCGAAGGCATGGACCGTCGTGCCTATCTGGAAGGTAAGTTCAACGGCCAGGAAGGGGCGGTAGCAGCCTACATGCCCTTGGTTGAAATGTGCGAGGCGCAGAAGATCACAATCAATCTGGATGCGATCCAAAAAACGCCGAACACCCTGGACGCGCATCGTCTGATCCACTGGGCCGGTATTGAAGGCCGCCAGACAGCGGCAGTTTCATCGCTTTTCAAAGCCTACTTTGTCGAAGGCCGTGATATTGGCGACCACGAGGTGCTGTGCGACATCGCCGACAGCATCGGTTTGGATGCCAGCGTGATCCATCGCCTTCTGGCCTCTGATGCAGACGTGGAAGACATCAAGAAGCGCGACGAAGCTGTGCGCGCGATGGGCGTCTCGTCGGTTCCGACGTTTGTCGTTGCGGGCCAGCACGCGGTCCCCGGCGCACAACAGCCAGAACTTTGGCTTAAAGTCATCGAAGAGCTGCGCGCAGCCGCGTAAATAAACAAAATCAAAATTTTTTCGCACCTGCAGAATTCTTGTCTTGCCAAAAGACGGAATAAGAATAAATTTTAATATTAGGAAACCGTACGGTATCTAAATATTTCAAAATGCTGGTACCGACCAGAAAGGAAGCCCTCTGTGCCCCTGAAAATGCATCGAGTCGAATTGGTAGCGCTGATTGCCATGATGTTCGCGACAATCGCGATTTCCATGGACGCCATGCTGCCTGCCCTGCCCCAAATCGCATTGGAGCTATCCCCCGACAATCCGAACGCCGCGCAGCTTGTTCTGACAAGCTTTGTTCTGGGGATGGGTTTGGGCACCTTTGTGACCGGGCCCTTGTCGGATACATTTGGCCGCAAGAACGTCGTGATCGGCGGTGCGGCGCTTTATTGTGTGGGCGCGGCCGCATCCATCTACGCCCAGTCGCTTGAATTTCTGCTGGTATCCCGCTTGATCCAGGGCCTTGGGGCTGCTGGCCCGCGCGTCGTGTCGCTGGCGATCATCCGTGACCAGTTCTCGGGCCGGGAAATGGCGCGTCTGATGTCGTTTGTCATGATGGTCTTTACCATCTTCCCCGCCGTCGCACCGTCGCTCGGTGCCTTCATCCTGATCTTCGGCGAATGGCACGCAATCTTTGCCGCGTTCCTTGTGTTTTCGATTATCAACGTCATCTGGTTCGGCGTTCGGATGCCCGAAACGCTACCGGTTGAGGAACGCCGTCCCTTCAGTTTCCGCGCCATCTGGGCAGCCTTGCTTGAAATGCTCGCCCACCCGATGGTGCGCCTGTCTATCGCTGTTCAGTGTCTGGTGTTTGGTATGTTGTTCGCGATGATTTCATCCGTTCAGCAAATCTACGACATCACCTTTGATCAGGCCGAGAATTTCCACCTGTGGTTCTTTATGGTGGCTTTGTTGTCGGGGTGCGGATCGCTGCTGAACGCACGACTGGTGATAAAGCTGGGCATGCGCCGGATCATCAATGCTGTCATCGCATTCCAGATTTTCGCCTCCTCGGCGATGCTTCTGGTCTATTTTTCGGACTTGGGCGCAACTGCAACCTTCCTTGGTTTTGTGGCTTGGCAAACGTCGGTTTTCTTCATGATCGGCATGTCCATCGGCAACCTGAACGCCATCGCGCTTGAACCTATGGGTCACATCGCCGGATTGGCATCCAGCGTCATTGGCGCGGTGTCCACGGTTGCCGCAGTGATCATTGCCGCGCCTTTGGGGTTGATGTTTGACGGCACGCCGGTTCCCCTGGCTACGGGGATCTTGTGCCTTGCAATCATCGCCTTCGCGTTGATGCAGGCTATGTCACGTCGCGAAGCAGAGGAAGCTGCGGCGACCTTGTAATGGTTACCTGAAGAAATTCAGTATACATTCGCATACAAAGCTTTCCTTCCTGCGAGAACCGCGTTATGAACACGCGAAAATTCAGCCCAGGAAGGACTCCTCCCATGTCGAAAATCAAGGTTGAGAACCCTATCGTCGAAATGGACGGCGATGAGATGACCCGCATCATGTGGGACTTCATCAAACAGAAACTGATCCTGCCCTATCTGGATCTTGATCTGCTGTACTACGATCTGGGCATCGAAGAACGCGATCGCACAGAAGACCAGATCACCATCGACGCCGCGGAAAAGACCAAAGAGGTCGGCGTCGCCGTCAAATGTGCCACCATCACCCCTGATGAGGCCCGCGTAGAAGAGTTCGGGCTGAAAAAGATGTGGCGCTCGCCCAACGGCACGATTCGCAACATCCTTGGCGGCGTCGTGTTCCGTGCGCCGATCATCTGCAAAAACGTCCCCCGCCTTGTTCCCGGCTGGACGCGTCCCATCGTGATCGGTCGTCACGCCTTTGGTGACCAGTACAAAGCCACCGACATCAAGTTTCCCGGCCCCGGCAAACTGACGATGAAGTTCGTTGGCGAAGACGGTCAGGTGATCGAAAAAGAAGTGTTCGACGCCCCCGACGCCGGTGTCTTTATGTCGATGTATAACCTCGACAAATCGATCTACGACTTTGCCCGTGCGACGTTCAACTACGGCCTGCAACTGGGCTGGCCGGTGTATCTGTCGACCAAGAACACCATTCTGAAGCAATACGACGGTCGCTTCATGGAAATCTTCCAAGAGGTGTTCAACAACGAATTTGCCAAGCAGTTCGAAGAAAAAGGCATCACCTACCAGCACCGCCTGATCGACGACATGGTCGCCTGTGCGATGAAGTGGAACGGCGGTTTCGTCTGGGCCTGTAAGAACTATGACGGCGACGTGCAGTCCGATACCGTTGCGCAAGGCTTTGGATCGCTCGGCCTGATGACATCGCAGCTGATGACACCCGATGGCAAGATCGTCGAGGCAGAGGCCGCCCACGGCACCGTCACGCGCCACTACCGCCAGCATCAGGAAGGCAAACAGACATCCACCAACTCGATCGCATCGATCTTTGCGTGGACAGGTGGCCTGAAGCACCGCGCCAAACTGGACAACAACACCCCGCTGATGAACTTTGCCACAACATTGGAAAAGGTTGTCGTCGATACGGTAGAATCCGGTTTCATGACCAAGGACCTGGCACTGTTGGTTGGCCCTGATCAAAAATGGCTGACCACAATGGGCTTTCTCGAAAAACTCGATGAGAACCTGAACAAAGCACTCGCTGGATAAACCCCTATCCCAAAGAGTTAAGAAAGCCGGCTTTTACGCCGGCTTTTTTCATAAACTGACCATTCACCCAGACGTTGTTCCACCTGCTCAAGCGCACACCAAGTGCGCTGCACAACTGGAAGGAACGTACTAATGGCAGTTTCGAAAGCCAAACTACAGCAACTCCTCCAATCCGACCAAGACCTATCCCACATGTCGCTTGCGACACGGATTGTTGTTGGCCGGTTGAGGATCGAAGTCCAAAACTCCCCAGGAGCTCTCGGAGCGAAAACCGATGAGCTTTATGCATTC
>CATNDK010000271.1 GCA_950096585.1 Thalassococcus halodurans
GCCACGAACGTCGACAGTGCGTGCAAAGCGCTGCAGGCCTTTACCAACATCCGCTGGATTTGTGGTGGCCTGATGAAAGAGGGTGGTCTGGAAGATCTGAAGGCAGGTCTACCCCATGTGACCAAAGCCTACGTCATTGGCCGCGAAGCTGCCCAGTTCGCACTGATGATCGATGGGGTCGAGGCCGAGATTTGCACCGATATGAAAACCGCCGTCGCCAAGGCCAAGGCCGATGCGCAAAGCGGTGATGTGGTTCTTCTGGCACCTGCTGCGGCAAGTTTCGATCAGTACGACAACTTCGAAAAACGCGGCGAAGATTTCGCGGCCTGTGTGCTGGCCGAGTTGGGGCAGGGTTAGGACTTGGCCTGAATGTCCTGACCGGCGGCCCAGCCGGACGACCACGCCCACTGGAAGTTATAGCCACCTAGCCAGCCGGTGACGTCGACGGCTTCGCCGATGAAATAGAGGTTTGGCAGGTCCTTGGCGGCCATCGTCTTGGACGACAGCCCATCCGTGCTGACGCCGCCCAGCGTGACCTCGGCGGTGCGGTATCCTTCGGTGCCACCGGGAAACAGCTCCCATGCGGTGAAGGCTTGTTCCAACGCATCAATACGCGCGTCTGACAGGTCGCCCAGATTGCCGGACAAATCCATTTCCCCTTTCAGGAAATCGACCAACCGTTGCGGCATGAAGTTCGCGAGTTCCGTAGTCAGGTTGCGTTTGCCGATCTGCGTGCGCACGGTTTTCAGGTGCTGCGACAGCGCGGCGGTGGGCAGCAGGTTGATGTGGATCGGCCGGCCTTCGGTCCAGTAGCTGGAACATTGCAACGCGGCAGGGCCAGAAAGGCCACGGTGGGTGAACAGCAGCGCCTCGTCAAAGCTGGGGCCTTGGGCATGCATCCGGCAGGGCTGAGCCACGCCTGCAAGCGCCTTGAAGCGACCTTCAGGGAAGGTGAAGGGCACAAGGGCGGGGCGCGTTTCTGTGACCGTCTGACCAAACTGGCGCGCGATGTCATAGGCCAGCCCTGTCGCACCCATCTTGGGAATGGATTTGCCACCGGTCGCGACCACCAGATTGCGCGCCTTGACCGTCTTGCGCTTGCCACCGATTTCCAGAACGGCGGTGAACATGCCGTCGGCATGGCTCAGATCGGCCAGAGAGGTTTGCAGCCACAAAGATGCACCTGCCTTGGCCATCTCATCCAACAGCATCGCGATGATGTCTTTGGCGCTGTTGTCGCAAAACAGCTGGCCCAGAGTCTTTTCATGCCATGCGATGCCGTGTTGACCCACCATTTCGATGAAATCCCACTGGGTGTAGCGGCTTAGCGCGGATTTGTGGAAATGCGGGTTCTGACCCAGATAGTTTTCCGGCTGAATATCAAGGTTTGTGAAGTTACAGCGCCCGCCACCGGAAATACGGATTTTCTCGCCCGCGGCCTTGGCGTGGTCGATGACCAGCGTCCGCTCACCCGTCTGGATGGCGCACATCATGCCGGCGGCTCCGGTCCCAAGGATCAGCGTGTCGATTTGCATGGTCGTCAGGTGGCACGCCCGTCCGCCTATCGCAAGGGCATTGGTCGGCAAAATTTCGGTCAGCTGCGTGGCGCAGTCTTTCAAAGCGCCAGCGATGTGCTACAAATCGGCCAGTACGCGTTCGCGAAGAAACGCAGGCACGAGTGCACCAAGGGGCCGCTGGCGCGGTATGGGGTTTATGAGCGAAACAATCGTTATGTTGCCGGGCCTTATGTGTGACGCCCGCCTGTTCCAGCATCAGATTGCCACGCTGTCCCGTTTCCGCCCTGTCATGGTTCTGCCGACTGCAATGGGCGAACGGATCGAGGAAATTGCATCGGGCCTTTTGACGGCGCTTCCCAGCAAAATTGCTTTGGTTGGTCACGGATTTGGCGGTGTTGTCGCAATGGAGATTCTGCGCCGCGCGCCCGATCGTGTGGCGCGGCTTGCGCTGATCTCCAGTTCTCCCTTGGCGGAAACGCCGCAAAGCGCTGCTGAACGCGAGCCTCGGCTTATCGCAGCGCGGGCAGGGCGGCTGGCGGATGTGATCCGCGAAGAGGTGCCGATGACCTGTCTGGCGCCCGCTGCCAACCGTGCCGCAGTGGCGAATGAATTGCAGCAAATGGCCGCTGATTTGGGTGTTGAGGCCTATATCCGCCAGTTCCGCGCGCTCCAACGTCGTCGCGACCAACAGGGCACGCTACGCCGCTGTAAGGCACCGACATTGGTGATGTGTGGCGAAGCCGATCAGATATGCACCGAAAAACGACAGGCCTTTTTGGCTGATCTGATGCCGGATGCCCAATTGGCGGTGATCAAGAATGCGGGCCATGTGCCTAGTCTTGAGGCCCCCGATGCGGTTACAGACGCGCTTTTGAATTGGCTGCGCCGTCCGTTCGTTCTGCGCTAATTGCCAAAGCACTCTGCTATTCCCATTGACCGCTGGCACAGCGATGCGTATGCGCGTCGTCGCGTGGAGGGCTGGATGGCCGCGGGCCTCATGGTCCGAGGAAAGTCCGGACTCCCTGAAGCAACGGTGCCGGGTAACGCCCGGGCAGGGCAACCTGACGGATAGCGCCACAGAAAACAGACCGCCGCGTTCACGCGGTAAGGGTGAAACGGTGGGGTAAGAGCCCACCGGGGGGCTGGTAACAGTTCCCGCATGGCAAGCCCCACCGGGAGCAATGCCAAATAGGGACCCCGCGCGGGGCATGATCTGGGGGTGACCCCGGATATCGCCGTAGGGCCGCTTCAGCCCGAGGGGTCCGGGTTGGCAGCTTGAACCGTTCGGCAACGGACGGTCTAGAGGAATGGTCGTCGAACCACAGACCATGGTTTGTGGGGAACAAAATCCGGCTTATAGGCTCTCCGCGCATATTAAACCGCTGGGGTGGTTGACTCGGGCGCTACCATCGGTAAAAGGCGGGCTTCAAAGCATTCTACGGGCCGCCCGTGCCTGTCGCAGGAGAACTAAAATGGCGAAGCCGACAACGATTAAAATCCGCCTGAATTCGTCCGCAGGCACAGGCCACTTCTATGTGACCAAGAAAAACGCGCGTACGATGACAGAAAAGATGGTTGTTCGTAAGTACGACCCCGTCGCGCGCAAGCACGTCGAATACAAGGAAGGCAAGATTAAGTAATCTTGCGAATCCTTTCGGAATTTTAGCGCCGGTCTGGTAACCAGACCGGCGCTTTTTGCGTTTGATCACATTAACTCTTGGCGTTTAGGGCAACAGGGCTAACTCCCGTCAGGGAGGTGCCCAAATGGCCACTAAGACCAACCTGATAATTCGCCAAGCGGATCCATCAGATTTTGAAGCAGTTGATAGGTTGTTCGGCCGGTCCTATCCGGTTTTGTTGCAAGGGCACTATTCTCCGGCCACGTACATTTCTGCACTTCCGGTCATTTCCCGCGCTCAGCCCGAGCTTCTGGCGTCGGGCCTTTTCTTTGTTGTCGAGGATGAAAACAAAGATGTGGTTGCCGCTGGTGGATGGAGCGTGGAGCCGCCCAAAGGCGGGCAAGGGATGCGCGGCGTGGGTCATGTGCGCCATGTGGCAACGGATCACAGGCGCCTGCGACAGGGAATCGGTCGGGCGCTTATCGCGCATATCAAGTTACACGCCAAAGGATCGGGAATGATGAAGCTTCAATGCTTCAGCACATTGAATGCCGAAGCGTTCTATACCGCCAATGGCTTTACGTCTTTGGGGGAAGGCGAGGTGCAATTGAGCGGTGGCATCAGTTTCCCAGTGATTGTGATGGAATGCCTACTTTGATCGCAGCTACCGTGTAGGCAAAAGAAAAGGCCGGTCTCGAGGGCCGGCCTTTCTTTTTTTGTCGTTCTGGATGCGATTATTCGCGGTTGCCCAGGAACTGCAGCAGGAACATGAACATGTTGATGAAGTCGAGGTACAGGCTCAGCGCGCCCATGATCACGGCCTTGCCGGCAAATTCGGTACCGCGCAGGTACTGATATTCGCGCTTCAGGCGCTGCGTGTCGTAGGCGGTAAGGCCGGCGAAGATAAGCACGCCGATGAAGCTCACGGCGAGCGTCAGCGTGCTCGACTGCAGGAAGATGTTGATCACGCTGGCGATGATCAGGCCGATCACGCCCATGACCAGGAATGTACCCATGCCCTGCAGGTTCTTCTTGGTGGTGTAGCCGAACAGGCTGAGACCGGCGAAGGCGCCTGCCGTGGCGAAGAAGGTCGCGGCGATGCTTTCGCCCGTATAGACGAGGAAGATCGTCGAC
>CATNDK010000272.1 GCA_950096585.1 Thalassococcus halodurans
AATCCGATGGCCAAACGCGAAGCATGGGCCGACCTGCAAGCCATACAGGCACGCCTAAAAGGGTAAACAGACATGAGCAGAATCGACGAAACCCGCGACTTTATTCCGGTGCGCATTGCCGTTCTGACGGTCAGCGACACGCGCGAAATGGCGGATGACCGGTCCGGCGATACGCTGGTCGGACGCTTGACCGAAGCGGGCCACACATTGGCCGCGCGAGACATCATCAAAGACGAACGCGACCAGATCGCCGCCAAGTTGCGCGAATGGTGCGCCGACCCCGAGATTGACGTGATCCTGTCCACTGGCGGCACTGGTCTGACGGGCCGCGATGTGACGGTCGAAGCGCATCGCGATGTCTATGAAAAGGAAATCGATGCCTTCAGCACGGTTTTCACAATGATTTCCATGCAGAAGATCGGCACATCCGCGATTCAAAGCCGCGCCACCGGTGGCGTTGCCAATGGCACGTACCTGTTCGCATTGCCCGGCAGCCCGGGTGCTTGCAAGGACGCGTGGGATGAAATTCTGGTCAAACAGCTCGATTTCCGGCATCGCCCTTGTAACTTTGTCGAGATTTTTCCACGACTCGACGAACATTTGCGACGGAAATAGGCCAGACCTGCGTATAAGCTTGGACTCTGTATGCCTTTGCGTTTGCGTAAGGCGTCCTAAATCTATGGCATCTGTGTCGCCTGCTTAAGGATCGGTTTCTATGCGTTTTCTGCGTCAAAGCCTGACTGGGCTTTTTCTTCTGGCTGCAACGCTGGGGCTTTTGGTCTATGCGGCTGCGACGGTTCGCGACGCTGTGCAGACCCGTATGTCCGAAGAACCGCGCGTGCCGCAGGCGCGGGAACGTGTGTTTACGGTCAATGTTGTCACCGCCACAGCAGGACGCGAGGTGCCTGTGCTGACAGCCTTTGGTCAGGTCGAAAGCCGCCGCGAACTGGAACTGCGCGCCAGTGCTGGTGGGCGGATTGTCGAATTGGCGGATGGCTTTGTCGAAGGCGGGCATGTCGAAGATCAGCAATTGCTGGCCCGTATCGATCCCGCAGATGCCGAAGCGGCATTAGAACGCGCGCAATCTGATTTGTACGACGCCGAGGCAGAGGCACGCGAAGCCGCAGACGCCGTTGTTCTGGCGCAGGACAATCTGACAGCGGCCCAAGAACAGGCGCAACTTTATGAAAAGGCGTTCCAGCGTCAGACCGATTTGCAGAACCGCGGTGTCGGCACTGCTGCCGCTGTTGAAACCGCCGAACTACAGGCATCCAGCGCGCGTGTGACCGTGATCCAGCGCCGTCAATCGTTGGCCGAGGCGAAGGCCCGCGTGGATCAATCCGCGACGACCGTGCAACGCGCGAAACTGGCGGTGTCCGAGGCTGAGCGTAGCCTTGCCGACACCGAAATCCGCGCTGGATTCTCTGGTACGCTGAGCGATGTGACCGTGGTCGAAGGGCGCTTGGTGTCCTCGAACGAACAGATCGCAAGCTTGGTGGACCCCGACACGCTTGAGGTCGCGTTCCGAGTGTCGACGCAGGCCTATGCGCGTCTGTTGGACGACAATGGCCAATTGCTCAAGGCCGATGTGACCGTCACGCTCGACGTGTTCGGCACCGATATCGAAGCACAGGCGCGGATTGATCGCGTTGCGGCCTCGACCGGCGATGGTCAGACGGGCCGTGTGGTTTATGCCCGAATGGACCGCGCCCCCAGCTTCCGGCCGGGTGATTTCGTAACCGTCAGCGTGCAGGAACCGGCGCTCGACAACGTGGTGCGCCTGCCTGCCACGGCGGTCGACGGCAATGACACGGTTCTGGTGATTGGCGACGAAGAGCGCCTGATCTCTGCCAGCGTGCAGGTGATGCGCCGTCAGGGGGACGACGTTCTGGTGCGTGCGCCTGAACTGGAAGGCAAACAGATCGTGGCGCAACGGACACCCTTGCTGGGTGACGGGATCAAAGTCCGCACTCTGGCGCCTGCTGGTGCAGAAGCGACCCCGACAGAACCCACACTACTGGAACTGTCCGAAGAACGCCGCGCCCGTCTGGTGGCCTTTGTCGAAGGCAACGGGCGCATGCCGGAAGAGGCCAAGAAACGTGTGCTGGCGCAGTTGTCGCAACCCAAAGTCCCCGCTGAAGTTGTCGAACGCATCGAAGCACGGATCGGGGGCTGATCATGGCGCGTCAGATCTCGGCCAGAACGGGCGGATTGTTCAGCTACTTCACCCGCCACAGGACCTTGGCGAACCTGCTGTTGGTCATGATGTTGGCGGCTGGTCTGCTGGCCATGCCGAACATGCGCGCGCAGTTTTTTCCCGATGTGATTATCGACGAAATCGATGTCAGCGTCCGCTGGGACGGCGCAGGGGCCGAGGATATTGATACCGGCATCATTCAGGTGCTTGAACCTGTGCTGCTGGCGGTTGAGGGCGTCGAAGGCTCGGTCTCGCGATCCCGAGAAGGAGTGGCGAGCATTGAGCTGGAATTCGAACCCAATTGGGACATGGCCCGAGCCGCCAATGACGTGCGTCAGGCCGTGGATGCGGTGACGGAACTACCCGACGATGCGGATGAGCCGGAAATCGGGCGGTCGACGTGGTTTGACCGTGTGACGGACGTGGTGATCACCGGCCCTGTTGGGGCCGATCAGCTGGCGCGGTTTGCCGATGAATTCGTCGCGCGTCTGTTTGTTGAGGGCGTGACCTCGACCACCATTCGCGGGGTCGCGGCACCACGAACGATCATCGAAGTGCCCTCGGCCAACCTGATCGCCTATGACGTCACCATGCGCGAAATCGCGACGGCCATCGCGGCCGAGGTCGACGCCGATCCCGCAGGCGAAGTGCAAGGGGCCAACGCCCGTATCCGCACCGGCACCGAAAAGCGCAGCGCTGAAGAGATTGAGGGCATCGTCCTACGTTCGAACCAGGACGGCACCAAGCTGACCATCGGCGAAGTGGGCACAGTGTTCGTCGAAGGCGTCACGCGCGAACGCAGCTATTTTGTGAGCGAAAACCCCGCGATCTCCGTCAGGGTCGACCGTAACGCCCGTGGCGATGCCATCGGCATCCAGCGCACGGTCGAAGAGGTCGCGGCCAAGCTTGAGGCCGAACTGCCTGCTGGCACCGAAATCGATCTGATCCGAACGCGCGCCGAACAGATCACGGGCCGTTTGAACATCCTGTTGGACAACGGTCTGACCGGTCTGGCGCTGGTCGTTTTGCTGCTGTTCCTGTTCCTGAACGCGCGCATCGCGTTCTGGGTCGCGGCGGGTATACCGACGGCGATGCTGGCGGCCGTGGCGCTGATGTACGGGTTTGGGATCACGATCAACATGATCTCGCTTTTCGCGCTGATCATCACGCTTGGGATCGTGGTGGATGACGCCATTGTTGTGGGCGAACACGCCGATCATCTGGCGCGGCGCGGGCTGACGCCGGTCGAGGCGGCCGAAACCGCCGCGCGACGAATGGCGCTGCCTGTATTCTGCGCCACACTGACGACCGTGATCGCGTTCTTCGGGCTGGTCGCGATTGGCGGGCGGTTCGGTGATCTTATCCAGGACATTCCCTTTACGGTGATCGTGGTGCTGCTGGCGTCCTTGGTTGAATGCTTCCTGATCCTACCGAACCACATGTCCCATGCCCTGAAACACACCGGCAAGGAACACTGGTACGACCTGCCATCGCGCGTCGTGAACCGAGGCTTCCGCTGGTTCCGCGATACGATTTTCCGCCGTGTGATGGCTGGTGTCGTGGCGGGGCGGTATGTCGTGCTGGCAGCGTCGATTGTTCTGTTGGCCTCGCAGGCGTCGCAACTGATCCGTGGGGATGTGAACTGGCGCTTCTTTAACTCGCCCGAGAACTCTTCGGTCACAGGCAACTTTGCCATGGCGCCTGGTGCGACGCGCGACGACAGCATCGAAATGATGCGCGAAATGCAGCGCGCGGTCGAGGCGCTGGGCGCAGAATACGAAGAACGCTACGGCAAGAATCCGGTGGCCTATGTGTTGGCGGAAATCGGTGGGAACGCCGGTCGTGGGTTGTCTGGCACCGAAAGCAAGGACCCCGAACAACTCGGCTCGATTTCCATCGAACTGATCGACGCGGACGAACGCCCCTATTCCAGTTTCGCCTTTGTGGGCGAACTGCAGGACAAGGTCGTGAACCACCCCTTGGCTGAAACGGTCAGCTTCCGTGGCTGGCGGTCGGGCCCCGGTGGCGATGCGCTGGATGTGCAGTTCTACGGTGCGGACGC
>CATNDK010000273.1 GCA_950096585.1 Thalassococcus halodurans
GCCATAGTGCGCTTCGACTGCGGTTAATGCGGCAAGCAGTTGTTCGGACGCTTTGCGATGTACCGTGATCTTGCGGGTCTTCTGGCGCAGGTTCCAGTCAATCCGCAGATCGAAGGGCACCTCGATCGTGACCAGTTGGCTTTTGATGTCGTCTCCGGGATTGCCGTAATATGTTGACACATCGTTCTGGTGGGGGATGTCCCCATTGCCCGCGGTTGGATTGGCGACTGGGTGACGCGTGACGACTTCGGACTGGCCATTGGTGGTCTCGAACAGAAATGCATTCAGCGCCTCGGTCGTGAACACGCCGTTCCACCCGTCGACCAAACCGGCATCATGGCCAAGTTGGTTCAGGCATGCCTGAGCGCAGGCCGTGTGGCGCCGCGCGGTGGTCGTGGTGGTCGGGTCAAAGGTGTAATCGCTCAAGTGCCGCGCCTCGACCGCCATAATCGCCGCTTCGGTTTTTGGGCCGTAGATGCCGTCGATCCCACCGGCATAATCACCGGTGGCAGCAAGTAACATTTGTAGATGACGCAATTCCATTGCCAGAAATCCTTTCAAAAAATGCAGTGCAGAAAAAGTTCGAATAAAATCGGGTCGTTTGAATTCGGGTATCCTATCATGAAAACGGAATTTTTCGAAGGAAGTTTCCCCACGTCCCATATGGACAATCGTTCATTCACCTCACAGAGTGCCCGAAATCGCATCGGGAGGAGCAAGGATGGACATCGCAAAACTTGAACAGTTCGACCTGACATATCTGAACGTCACAGGAACCGAAGATGGTGTGGTGCGCGTCGTGCTCTCTCGTCCGGAAAAGCGGAATGCCTTGAATGCGGACACCATCGAAGAACTGATCGAAGTCTTCTCGAAACTGCCGCGCATGGGCGCGCGGGCTGTTGTTCTGGCGGCAGAGGGCGATCATTTCTGCGCCGGTCTTGATTTGGTGGAACACCACACAGAAGAACGCCGGCCTGAGGATTTCATGCACGTCTGTCTGCGCTGGCACGAGGCGTTTAACAAAATGGAATACGGCGGCGTTCCGGTGATCGCGGCGCTGAAAGGCGCGGTTGTCGGTGGCGGTCTGGAACTGGCGTCGTCGGCGCATGTGCGCGTGGCGGATCAGTCCACCTACTTTGCCCTGCCCGAAGGACAACGCGGCCTGTTCACAGGCGGTGGTGCCACCATCCGCGTGGCCGATCTGGTCGGCAAGGCGCGGATGATCGACATGATGCTGACGGGCCGTGTCTATAAGCAACAGGAAGCAGTTGATGTCGGCCTGTGTCAGTATCTGATCGACGGCGATACCGACGCCAAGGCGATGGAACTGGCGCGAACAGCGGCACAAAACCCGCCGCTGTCCAACTTTGCGATCTGTTCGGCCATCAGCCACATGCAGAACATGTCGGCTCTGGATGCGGCCTATGCGGAATCCGTGGTCGCCGGCATCGTGAACACACAAGAAGCCAGCCGCGACCGCCTTGAAGCCTTCGCCAACAAAACCGCTGCGCGAGTGCGTCCTGATTAAAACGTTTGGGGGCAGGAGGGAGACTGCCCCCAAACGTATCAAGCTGCCAGTTGGTCGACCTGTTCCTGCGCGTGGCGAATTGTGCCTTCTGCGTCCAGTGCCAGTTTGTCAGCCGTGACAAACTCAACATCGGTCAGGCCGATAAAGCCTAGAACGTGTTTTAGGAAACCTGTCGCGAAGTCGTAGTTCGAACCGGCCTCTGTGCCGCCCGATGCCACGACGACGATTGTGCGTTTGCCAGTCAGCAGGCCAACGGGGCCTTCTTCTGTATAGCGGAAGGTGACGCCAGCACGGGCGACAAGGTCGATCCAAGCCTTCAGGCCCGCGGGGACACCGAAGTTATAGATGGGCGCGCCGATGACGATGGTATCGGCTTGCTGGATTTCTTCGATCAGCGTGTCGGACAGTTCCAGCGCCTTGTTTTGTTCGTCGTTGCGGTCGGTGATGGGGGTGAAGTTGGCGGAAATCCACGCCTCGTTCACGTGGGGCAGTGGATTTGCCAGATCGCGGGCGATCACATGGTCCGGTGTCAGTTTTTCGATGATCTGATCCGTCAGTTGGCGGGAAACCGATCCGTCGCGGCGGGCGGAGGCATCGATGCGAAGCAATGTGTGTGTCATTTCGTGGGTCCTTGGTGGATTTTGCGGTCTTTCCTAGAAATGGCACTTGCAAAAATACACGCAACTTCCACCTTTACACAGGTTATGTGAATCACAGCACAGGTAAGATGATGGACAATTGGGATGAGATCAGAACCGCCTTTCAGGTGGCGCGTCTGGGAACGGTCAGCGGCGCGGCGGATGTTCTGGGGGTCCACCATGCGACTGTGATCCGGCATATCGACGCGCTCGAGACACGCTTGGGCGTCAAACTGTTCCAGCGTCATGCGCGTGGCTATACCGCCACTGAGGCGGGCGAAGACCTGCTGCGTGTGGCACAGGCCACTGATGACCAGTTCAACCAGCTTGTCGGGCGCATTAAAGGCCGTGGCGCGAGCGTGTCGGGCGAGCTTTTGGTGACATCCCTGATCAACTTTGCGCCTGCAATTGTGCCTGCACTGAAATCCTTCCGCGATGCCTATCCCGATGTGATTGTGCGCTACCTGACCGACGACCGTGTGTTCCGTCTGGAATATGGCGAGGCACATGTGGCGCTTCGGGCTGGCGGGCGCCCCAATGAACCCGACAACGTGGTGCAGGAATTCAAGCATGTGTCGATCGGGCTGTATGCGGCGCAAAGCTATGTCGACAAATACGGTCAGCCCGCGTCCCCAGAGGAACTGAAGACGCATCAGTTCGTCAGCCATGAAAACGCAGAAAGCCGTGCGCCGTTCTATGCGTGGCTGCGCGCCAATGTGCCCGCCGAACAGATTGTGTTCCGCAGCAGCGACCAGCGCGTGTTGGAAGAAGCTGTGATCGAGGGCGCTGGCATCGGGTTTATGTCGGTGCGCGAGGCAACAAGCAGACCCGACATGGTCGAAATCCTGCCGCCTCTGGAAGACTGGCGCGTGCCCTTGTGGCTGGTGACGCATGTTGACCTGCACCGCACAGCCAAGGTTCAGGCGTTCCTGAAACATTTGAAAGAATACACTGCCGAACTGATCAGCTGATCAGTCGGCCTCGGCGTCGGTCTGCGGGCTGATCTCGGATTCAAGAAACCGTTCGAACGCGTCCAGATTGACGGGTTCGAACTGACCAAAGCCCTGCATCCAGACGCTGGCATCGCGCAGGGCGTTGGGTTCAAGCTGACACCATTTTACTCGCCCGCGTTTTTCCTGAGAAATCAGTCCCGCCTGCGCCAGAATGGTCAGGTGTTTGGAAACCGCAGCCAGCGACATATCAAATGGTTCGGCCACGTCCGTGACCGCCATATCGTCCTCAAGCAGCATCGACAGGATGCGGCGGCGGGTGGGGTCGGCCAGTGCGGCAAAGACAAGGTCCAGATCGGTGGTCATAACGGCCATAAGCGCCCTTGTGTGGGAAAGGTCAACCACAAGGTTGAATATAGAAAACACCCCCGAAACAGCAATTTGCCCCCCTGCGACATAGTGTTTTTCGACTCTGACTTCAAAAATAGTTCATATAATACAGTGCCTTGCGTGATCAGTCATCGCGCTTGACTCAGGCGCGCCGTACCCCTAGCAACGGGGCAAATTCCGATTGGGGCATTTTGCGTGACCGACAACGATCCAAAACGGCAGCTCGAAGATCTCGAAGCCAGGATCGAAGCCTACAAAAAGGCCAAGGAACCGCCGAAACGCCATCAGGATAAATCCTATTCCCAAGCCGATCTGGCATGGCGGATGGTGATCGAATTAGTTGCCGGTCTGTTGATCGGCTTCGGCATGGGATGGGGGCTGGATAGCCTCTTTGGGACCAAACCCATTTTCCTGGTGCTGTTCACATTGCTGGGGTTCGTCGCGGGCGTGAAGACAATGCTCCGTTCGGCGCAAGAGCTCCAAGAGAAGAAACTGGCTGAAACGGCCAGAATGGATGAGAGGGAAGGCGATGGCGACTGAATCGCACGGCGCAGACGAAGGTGGTCTGGTATTCCACCCGATGGATCAGTTCATCGTAAAACCGCTGATGGGGGATGGCCCCGTTAGCATGTTCACGGTGACGAACTCGACACTCTGGATGATCATCACAGTTCTTTGTGTGATCGGCCTGATGGTCGTCGGTAGCTCGCGTCGCGCGATCATCCCCAGCCGCGTACAGTCGATC
>CATNDK010000274.1 GCA_950096585.1 Thalassococcus halodurans
GCGCCGAGATATCTTGAGGTTTCAAAGCCTTGCACCGTCACCAGCAACCCGCCCACCAGCGCCACAGCCTGCCAGCCGCTGACGGTGGCCGCGCTGATCACAAGATCGCCCGCGCTGGCGGTTTTGCCGAAAAACACCGCCAGTCCGAACAATAGCCCCGCGATGATGGCCAGTTTGATGCCAACAGACACCTCTTCGAGCCGCTCCAGCGCACCAAAGCCACGCGTCCAGCCGACGATCAGAATGATCGCAAAGGTCGCGGTGGTGACCAGTTTCGCGGGGATGTGTCCTTCGACCTCGGTCAGGCTGACGGCAAAGGCGCCCAGCAGGTTCAGGTAGTAAGCGACCGAGATGATATAGGCAAAAGCCAGCGACCATGCCGAGGCAAGCTCTAACCCCCGTTCCGACGGGCTACGGTTTTCGCCCTTGTTGTTCAGTCGCCAGATGTTGAACCGGATCGCCGCGCCGAACAGATAGGCCGCGCCGCACAGGATCGCCATGACCAGCGGCGCATAGGCCCCGAAAGACGCGTTCAGGATCGGCCCCAACACCAGAAAGCCGCTGCCGATGATCGACGCCAAGGGCGTGATCGCAGCCCGCCACAGCTTGGCATTGGCGAGCTTCGGCCACATCAACAGCGTACCGGTGGCCACAACGACCATTAGGATCAAAGCGTTCAGCATAGGGTTTGAATACGCCCAGTATACGCCACTGGAAACGGAGAAATGCGCAAAGCGGCAATTTGCGCGTGGGTGCGTGTCTGTCGTGGAATGCGCGAATTTCACGGCAAAACGAACATAAACGAAAGCAAGCATCTTTCTTTTGGAGTGTTCGCGCTATATATTCTCCCGTGAATCGAACAAAACCACGTAGGCTAGGGCCCATGGACAAGCAGTACGACCTTTTCATCATCGGTGGCGGTATCAACGGCTGCGGCATCGCGCGCGATGCGGCGGGCCGCGGGCTGTCTGTGGGCGTGGCCGAGATGAACGATCTGGCGTCGGCCACGTCCTCGGCCTCGACCAAGCTGTTCCACGGCGGTCTGCGCTATCTTGAATACTTCGAGGTCCGCCTTGTCCGCGAGGCGCTGATCGAAAGGGAAACCCTGCTGCGGGCGATGCCGCATATCTCGTGGCCGATGCGATTTGTGCTGCCGTATCATGAGGATATGCGGTTCGAGGGCGCGACCCCGACCTCGCGTATTCTGAACACTGTCATGCCATGGATGAAGGGCCGGCGCCCTGCCTGGCTGATCCGTCTGGGCCTGTTCATGTACGACAATCTGGGTGGCCGCAAAATCCTGCCCGGCACCAAAACGCTGGACCTGACCGATGCGCCCGAGGGCCGTCCGCTGAAGTCCAAATTCGAAAAGGCGTTTGAATATTCCGACTGCTGGATCGAGGATTCGCGTCTTGTTGTACTGAACGCCCGCGACGCGGAACGTCTTGGCGCCGATATCATGACCCGCACCAAGGTTCTTAGTGCCGAACGCGAAGGCGGCGTCTGGCGCGTCACGCTGGAAGAGGGCGATCAAACCCGCACCGTCACGGCCAAGATGCTGGTCAATGCCGGTGGCCCGTGGGTGGGCGACATCATCAGCGGCACGATCCGCTCTAATTCCCGCGATGGCGTGCGTTTGGTGCGCGGATCGCACATCGTCACGCGCCGTCTGTTCGACCATGACAAGGCTTACTTCCTTCAGGGCGAAGACGGCCGCATCATGTTCGCGATCCCGTATGAGACCGACTACACCCTGATCGGTACCACCGATCAGGACCACACAGACCCAGACACGCGCCCCGAATGCACCGAGGCCGAGCGCGACTATATGCTGGAGTTCGTGAACAAGTATTTCGAACAGGACATCACGGTCGACGATATCGTCTGGTCCTATTCGGGCGTGCGTCCGCTTTATGACGACGGGGCATCGTCGGCCACGGCTGCAACGCGCGACTATGTGCTGAAGGTCGAAGACCGTGGCGGCGCGCCGGTTCTGAACATTTTCGGCGGAAAAATCACCACATATCGCAAACTGGCCGAAAGCGCGCTGGACGAAATCGCACCGTTCTTCCCGGGCCTCAGCGGCCCATGGACTGCGGGCAAGGCATTGCCCGGTGGCGACTTTGAAGTCGGCGATTTCGATGAATTGGTTGACAATCTGCACAAACGGTTCGGCTTTATGACGGAACGGTGGGCAAAACGACTGGTTCGCGCCTATGGGTCCGAGGCGTGGGACCTGCTGGCAGGGGCTGAATCTGCCGATGATCTGGGGTGGGATTTCGGCGCGACCCTGACCGAACGCGAAGTCGCATGGCTGATGGACCATGAATACGCCCGAACCGCCGAAGATGTGATCTGGCGGCGCAGTAAACTGGGCCTTCGCATGAATGAAACACAGAAGACCGCGCTTCAGGATTTCATGCAAATTCGTATGGATAAGGCTTAACCTATACGCATTTGGTCATCGCTAAGGCCAAAAATCCCCGCTATGACGCAGGATATGAGCGATGATCAGACATTCGAGATTTTCCTGACCGCCCCGCCGGGGCTGGAACCTGTGTTGGCCGAAGAGGTCCGCGCAGCAGGTTTTGCCACGCCCCAAACCGTCCCCGGTGGTGTCACGACCCAAGGCGGCTGGCCCGAGGTCTGGCGCGCCAATCTGGTGCTTCGCGGCGCGACGCGCGTTCTGGTCCGTATCGGCGGGTTCCGCGCCTTTCATCTGGCGCAACTGGACAAACGCGCGCGCAAGTTTGAATGGGGCGATTTCCTGCGCACGGACGTGCCGGTGAAGGTCGAAACCACGACCAATCGCAAATCCAAGATCTACCACGCCGGTGCCGCGACCCAGCGGATCGAAACCGCGTTGAAAGACAGCCACGGCATCACCGTCGCGGACGACGCAGAACTGCGGTTGATGGCGCGGATCGACGATAACTTTGTGATGTTCTCGCTCGATACCTCGGGCACCTCGCTGCACAAGCGCGGGCATAAAGAGGCGGTCAATAAGGCCCCCATGCGTGAAACTTTGGCCGCATTGTTCCTGCGCCAGATGGGCTTTGATGGGACGCAGCCTGTGTTGGACCCGATGTGCGGATCAGGCACCTTTGTGATTGAGGCGGCTGAGATGGCAGCGGGCCTTGCCCCCGGTCGCACGCGCAGCTTTGCCTTTGAAAGCCTTGCCTCTTTTGACTCTGCAGCTTGGGCGCAGATGAAGGCGGCGCAAACATCCGGCACTCCGCCAAAGCAGTTCTTCGGATCGGACCGAGACGCAGGCGCCGTTCGCATGTCCACCGCCAATGCCGAACGCGCGGGCGTGGATGGGTTCACCGAATTCACCAACGTCGCGATCGCCGATCTGCAACGCCCCGACTGTGACCCGGGCATCGTTATCATCAACCCGCCCTATGGCGCGCGGATCAGCAACAAAGGCCCGCTGTTCGCCGTACACGCGCAGATGGGCGAGGTGCTGAAAGAGCGCTTTGCAGGCTGGCGCGTCGGCATCATCACGAGCGAGCCTCAATTGGCCAAGGCGACCGGTTTGACCTTTGCTAAAACCAGCCCGCCGGTGCCGCATGGCGGGCTGAAAGTAAAGCTATATCAAACGGGTACGCTTTAACGGCCTTCGCGCAACACACCTGCGGCGGGGATGGTTCTGCCGTCAAACGTGATCTCGGACTCCGTGTGATTGAACCAGAACCGTTCGGTCGCCGTCGCCCGTGTGCGTAGCCCGTCGGGCAGGTCCATCACAGGCACGCCAGCCGCCTGACAGGCCATCGCAACGATCCGGTCCAGTGCCGCATCATCGCCCCAACCGCCCACATAACTCACAAGGCCTGCACGTTTCACCGCCGCGCGACCATCGGTCAGAGTCATCACCGTTTCCGCGTCGCCGCTCAGTTCTTCTCGGTATCCCGAAAACGCTCCGCCGCCAGACAGTGCCATTGGGCTGTCGGGACGCAGGCTTTCGACCAGCGTGACGGTCACGTCCAGATCGGGGAGCGCGGGCGGCAAAGGGTTGGGGATTGAGAAGTGCGCATCCCGCGCGGCGCTGCGGGGGCCAAGGACGACCTGCGCATCAGCCGCGTTCAAAGCCGCCTTTAGATCATCGGGCATATGCATCAAACCTGGAGCAAAAACAGCACCGTAGCCGGAAAAATCGCGTGTATCGGGCGGCAGAATATCTACGCTTAGCCCCGCACGACGCAGGGCGCGGTAGTGTTCGAGCACAAGACCGA
>CATNDK010000275.1 GCA_950096585.1 Thalassococcus halodurans
CATCTTTTTCTGCTGCGGACGGATCAGCAGGAAGCCCACTTGCGACAGGCGAAAGAACGCATCGCGCACGGGCTGGCGCGAAACGCCAAGCGCTTTGGCGATCTCGATTTCGGAAACCTTGGTGCCGGGGGGCAGCTTGAACGTGATGAGCGCGTGGTAGAGCGATTCAAAAACCTGATCTGTCGTGGTGACAGTCTGGATCGCCGACAGGGGCGCAATGGAAAGGTCATTCATAGGCAAGGCGTCGTCCCGTTTTTCCAAGCTTTGGACAGTATAGACGAAATCTTTTTTGACACAACTAATCAACTAGCATATTAGTTTGGAAAAATGACGAGTCGCAAAGTGGGGGGACATTATGGCTTTGGTTGATCCGGATCGCCTATTTCCGGTCGAAACAGGCCTGCGTGGTTTGACGCGCGCGCTGTATGAAAGCGTGGCAGACCTGCCGATTATTTCGCCCCACGGTCACTGCGATCCGCAGTGGTTTGCGGAAAACAAACGTTTCCCGAACCCCGCCGAGTTGTTCGTGATCCCCGATCACTACGTCTTCCGCATGCTGGTGTCGCAAGGTGTGCCCCTGACCGATCTGGGCGTGCCCCGCGTTGACGGCGGCCCGACCGAAACCGATCCGCGCCTGATCTGGAAACGCTTTGCCGAGCATTACTACCTGCTGCGCGGCACGCCTTCGGCGATGTGGTTGAACCATTCGTTCCAACATGTATTCGGTCTGGATGTGCCGCTCTCTGCCGAAACGGCGGACATGTATTACGATCATATCGATGCCAAGCTCGCGCAGGATGATTTCCGCCCGCGCGCGTTGTTCGACCGCTTCAAGATCGAAGCGCTGGCCACGACCGAAGGTGCGCTGGACGATCTGAAATGGCACCGCCAAATCCGCGAAAGCGGTTGGCAGGGCAGGGTGATCACCACCTACCGCCCCGATGCCGTGGTTGATCCTGAATTCGAAGGGTTCGCAGGCAACGTCGCCGAACTGGGCGCGATCACTGGCGAAGATACGGCCACGTGGGATGGCTATCTGAATGCCCATCGCGCGCGCCGCGCCTATTTCAAGGAATTCGGCGCGACTGCATCGGACCATGGTCACCCGACCGCGCGGACAGAGGACCTGTCGGCAGCGGATGCCAATGCGCTGTTCCAGAAGGCGTTGAAAGGCACCTGCACTGCGGACGAGGCGGACGCCTTCCGTGGTCACATGCTGACAGAAATGGCGCGGATGAGCCTTGAAGACGGGCTGACGCTGCAAATCCATCCGGGTGCGCGGCGCAACCATTCGGCACCGGTCTTTGCTGCACATGGCCGCGACAAAGGGTTCGATATTCCGGGTCGCACCGACTACGTCGCCGCGTTGCGCCCGCTGCTGGATGCGGTGGGGATGGAGCGTGACCTGACGGTCATCCTGTTTACGCTGGATGAAACAACCTATGGCCGCGAACTGGCGCCGATGGCGGGGGCCTATCCGGCCCTACGTCTGGGCCCGCCGTGGTGGTTCTTTGACAGCTATGAAGGCATCCGGAAATTCCGCGAAGCCACGACCGAAACTTGCGGTTTCTACAATACAGCCGGGTTCAACGACGACACCCGTGCTTTCTGTTCGATCCCCGCGCGCCACGACGTCGCGCGGCGGTCGGACTGTGCCTACCTCGCGACTCTGGTCGCGACTGGACGCCTGAGAGAGGACGAGGCGTTCGAGGTGGCACAGGACCTGACCTATCGCCTCGCCAAAGAGGCATACCGGCTGTGACAGGCCAAAAATCCAAGGGAGGATTATCAATGAAACGTCACCTGATGGCAGCGCTGCTTGCCACATCCGCGATGGCCACAGCGGCCAGCGCCTGCGAAGTCACTCTGCGGTCGTCTGACACGCACCCCGAAGGCTACCCCACCGTGGTTGCCGTTCAGGAAATGGGCAAGCTGCTGGAAGAGCGCACCAATGGCCGTCTGTGCATCGAAGTGTTCCACTCGGCGCAGCTGGGCCAGGAAAAAGACACCATCGAACAAACACAGTTCGGCGTGATCGATATGAACCGCGTCTCGATGGGCCCGTTCAACAACATCATCGAAGAAACTCAGGTCGTATCGCTGCCTTACGTTTTCCGTTCGGTCGAACACATGCACAACGTCATGGACGGCCCGATTGGCGACGAAATTCTTGCGGCGTTCGAGCAGCATGATCTGGTTGGTCTGGCATACTTCGATGGCGGTTCGCGCAGCTTCTACAACTCGCAAAAGCCCATCACATCGATGGAAGATCTGGCAGGCATGAAGTTCCGGGTGATGCAGTCGGATATCTTTGTCGACATGGTTGGTGCCCTTGGCGCGAACGCGACACCGATGCCTTACGGCGAGGTATACTCCTCGATCCAGACCGGCGTTATCGATGGTGCGGAAAACAACTGGCCGTCCTATGAATCCTCGGGTCATTTCGAAGTTGCTGGCTACTACACGCTGGACCAGCACCTGATCGTTCCCGAAGTTCTGGTCATGTCCAAAGCCAGCTTTGACAAGCTGAGCGCCGAGGATCAGGCGATTGTCCGTCAGGCGGCAAAAGACGCCGTTCCGGTCATGCGCGCCCTGTGGGCCGAGCGTGAAAAAGTGTCCGAGCAAAAGGTCCGTGACGCGGGCGTCGAGGTGATCACCGACATCGACAAAACCCCGTTCATCGAAGCGATGAAGCCGGTCTATGAAAAGCACGTCACATCCGACAAGCTGAAAGACCTCGTCACACGTATTCAGGCGACAGAGTAATCTGACCCTGATCGGTGCGCGCGGTGTCCTCTTACCGCGCGCACCCCTCCTAACAGAAAGACGCGCCGTGGAAACGATTGCGATCATCACAGGGAAACTTGCCCGTATCGGGCTGTGGATCGCGGGGGCGGGGCTTGTTGCCATGACCGTCATGATCGCGGCGCAGGTCTGGTGGCGGTATGTTCTGAACGACAGCATCATCTGGACCGAACCCGCATCCGTCATGGTTATGGGCTGGTTCATTCTGCTGGGGGCCGCCGTGGGAATCCGCGAAGGCTATCACCTGTCGTTCGAGGTGTTCCTGCACTTTGCACCGGACTGGCTGAAGCTGATCCTTTATTCGATCTCGGACATTGTTGTGACGGGCTTCGGCTTTGGCATGGTGTGGTACGGCACGCTGCTGGCCATGAAAACCGCTGGCAACAAGATCCCGTCGCTGGGCATTTCCGGCGCTTATGATTTCCTTCCCATCGTGGTGGGCGGCGTCCTTGTGGTGCTGTTTTCACTGGAACGGCTGGCGCGACGCGCCGCCGGATTGCCGACCGCCCGCTTTGGCGAAGAACTGGACGACTGACCTATGGAACTCTGGATTCTTTTCGGAACCTTCACCTTTCTTTTGCTGATCGGTACGCCGGTCGCCTTCTGTCTGGGCGTGTCCAGCTTTGCGACCGTTCTGTACATGGGCCTGCCGCCGGTGGTGGTGTTCCAGCGCCTGAATTCTGGCGTGTCCGTCTTTGCGCTTATGGCGATCCCCTTCTTTATCTACGCGGGCGAACTGATGGTCAGGGGCGATATCGCCCGACGGCTGGTCGCCTTGGCAGGGGGCCTTGTGGGCCACTTACGCGGTGGTCTGGGCCAAGTGAACATCACGGCGTCGGTGCTGTTCGGTGGCATCTCGGGCTCTGCCGCGGCGGATGCGTCGGCCATCGGGGGCCTGATGATCCCGCAGATGGAGAAGAAGGGTTATGACACCGATTATGCGGTGAACGTGACGGTCGTGTCGTCGATCATCGCGCTGATGCTGCCGCCGTCCCATAACCTGATCATTTATTCGATCTCGGCGGGCGGGCGTCTGTCCATTGCTGATCTGTTCACCGCTGGCATCATTCCGGGCCTTTTGCTGGCAGTCGCGCTGATGGTCGCGGCATGGATGGTGGCGCGCAAGCGGGGCTATCCGACCGAGCCGTTCCCCGGAATGCGGATGATGGGGGTCTTGCTTGCGTCGGCTGTGCCGGGTCTGATCCTTGTGGCAATCATCTTTGGTGGCGTGCGTTCGGGCATTTTTACCGCATCGGAAAGCTCCTGTATTGCCGTGGTCTATGCCTTCCTTGTGACGGTCTTCGCCTATCGCAGCCTGAACTGGACCGAGTTTTGCGAAGCAACCTTTGCCGCCGTGCGCACAACGGCGATGGTTCTGCTGGTCATCGGCATGGCGGCGTCCTTTGGCTG
>CATNDK010000276.1 GCA_950096585.1 Thalassococcus halodurans
ATCCCAAAAGCGAAATCGGCGTACGCGCCTCTGAATGCGGTTTCGAAGTGTTCGAACGGGACGACGGGCTGCACCCCGATAGCCCCCGCCAGCAATGGTCAGCCTACGACGACTATCTTGTCGCGCATGGATACGACTCGGATAACCCATGGGAAGACTTCGCAAATTCAGGCAAAGACGACGACGGAGAGCTTCTGTCGGCTTGGCTGTTAAAGAATTCGCGGATGGCGGCCAATGTCCCCGAAGAACATTCGGAAACCGCCTATATGACCGACCGCGCCATGGATTTCATGGAACAGGCAACGGCGGATGGACGGCCATGGATGTGTCATCTGTCCTACATCAAACCCCACTGGCCCTATATCGTGCCTGCCCCCTATCACGACATGTATGACGAACGTCATATCGTGCCGCCCGTCAGGTCCACCGACGAACGGGACACCGATCATCCGCTGATGAGGGCCTATCACGATGCCCGCGTCTGCAAGAGCTTTTCACGCGATCATGTCCGCGAACATGTGATCCCCGCCTATATGGGGCTTATCAAACAGCTGGACGACAATCTGGGCCGTCTGTTCGCCTGGATGGACGAAAAGGGACTGTCTCAAAATACCATCATCGTTTTCACGTCCGACCATGGTGATTACATGGGCGATCACTGGATGGGAGATAAGGATTTTTATCACGAGATGGCTGTGAAAGTGCCCCTGATCATTGCCGATCCACGCCCCGAAGCAGACGCCACACGCGGCAGCGTTTCGGATGCTTTGATCGAGATGATCGACCTTGCGCCAACGTTCATGTCCGCGCTGGGTTGTACCCCCAAACCACACATCATCGAAGGTCGCGATCTAACGCCACTTTTGCACGGCATCGAAGGGTTTTCCCGCAAATATGCCATCAGTGAACACGACTATCACTGGTCCGACATGGCCCGCACGCTTGAGCAGCGACAGGAAGACGCCCACACCAAGATGATCTTTGATGGCCGATGGAAGTACATCCGCTGCGAAGGCTTCCGACCGGTGCTGTTCGATCTTGAAACCGATCCATTCGAATTGACCGATCTTGGTGGTTCGATGGATGCCGAACACGTCACAGTGCGCGCCCGCATGGAGGCCGCCCTTCTGGATTGGGCCACACGCCACCATACACGTATCACCGCGACACCCAGCCTTCTTGCGCGCCAGAAAATGGCCGCAGAAAGCGGTATCCTGATCGGTTTCTGGGATGAGGATGAATATTTCGCCACAACCGGCAAACGGTTCGACGATCTGAAACCGGTCGGGCGCTGACCGCTACTCACCCCGCAGCAGCCGAGGCCTTCGCAGCTCCTCTTTGCTGTCCGCCAGTTTCAGATACGTCCCGTTATTCTGAATCCTTCGGGTCCGGCGTCGCTGTTTGGTCAGCCCACGCGCTGTATCGCTTGAAGCGCCGATTTCGCGGCTTGTTCTTTGACGGGGCCGAAGCCGCGAACCTCATTGACCAAGCCCGCCGCGTCAATGGCCTGCGAAATGTTGGCTTCGTTCAGATTGGCGATCAAACGATCTAGCATCGCGCGGTAATCTGTGATCAACGCGCGTTCCAGACGGCGTTCATCGGTGTAGCCGAACGGGTCTAACGCGGTGCCGCGCAGGCGCTTGCCATGGGCCAGAACCCGCATCGAGGGCCTGATCCACGGCCCGAACGCCCGCTTCAACGGTCGCCCACGCGCGTCTTTTCCGGGCAACATCGGCGGCGCGAGGTGGTGCGTCACGGTGAAGTCGCCCTCGAACCGGTCTTTCAGGCTGGTCAAAAATCCTGTGGCCGTGTGCAAACGGGCAACTTCGTATTCGTCCTTATAGGCCATCAACCTGAACAACCCGCTCATCGCGGCTGCTGTCAGATCACCGGCGGCGCCAGACACACGGGCCTCTGCCGCCTGCACCTTGGCGATCATCTCGCGGAAGCTCTTGGCCCAAGCATCATCCTGATATTCGCTTAGAAACGTCGCGCGGCGGGCAATTTGTTCGTCCAGCGTCTGGATCGGAGGCGTGCCCAACCCTGCCGCTTCGTTCACGGCGCTTACGTCCTGCGCGGCGATCCGTCCCCAACCAAAGGCTCGTTTGTTCAGGTCGGGTTTGACGCCGTTCAGTTCGATCGCGCGCATCAAGGCGTTCAGCGACAGCGGCACCAATCCCGCCTGCCACGCCGCGCCCAGCATCATAACGTTGGCAAAAACCGTGTCGCCCAGCAGCGCCTCTGACAGCGCGTTGGCATCGAGTGTACCCAGCTTACCGGTTGCCGCCGCAATGGCATCAAGCCGTGTCTTGGCATTCAGGTCAGCGTCGCGGTTCTGGCCCAGATCACCTGTTGGCATGACGGCCGTGTTCAGAACGCCCCGTGTCCCCGTATGAAAGGTTTGTGACGCCTTGGGCGAGGAGCTGACAACGATATCACAGCCTATCAATGCATCCGCGCTTGCGGATTCGACCCGCACTTGATTGACCTCATGGGCATCTCGTCCCATGCGGATATAGCTGATGACAGGGCCAAACTTTTGCGCAAAGCCCATAAAATCAAGCACCGACGCGCCTTTGCCTTCAAGGTTGGCCGCCATCGCGATCAGCTGGCCCACGGTGACAACACCTGTACCGCCAACGCCCGTCACAACGATATCCCACGGCATGTCCAGCGTCGGCTGCTCCGGCGCTGGCAAGGATTTGCTTAGCCGTTCGAACGCAGCCTCACCGCGTTGCGCGCCTTTCTTCAGACTTGCGCCCTCGACGGTGACAAAGCTGGGGCAAAAGCCGTACAGGCAGGTGAAATCCTTGTTGCACGTATTAAGGTTGATCTTCCGTTTGCGCCCGAATTCGGTCTCTAACGGCTCGACACTCAGGCAGTTGGACTCGACCGAACAATCACCGCAGCCTTCGCAAACCAAAGGATTGATCACGGCAAACCGCTTGGGATCTTCCATCTTGCCACGTTTGCGTAGACGCCGTTTTTCAGTCGCGCAGGTTTGCTGATAGATCAGAACTGTGGTGCCGGAAATATCGCGCAACTCTCGTTGGATACGATCCATTTCATTGCGGTGAAAGGCCTGCACGCCGTCCACCTTGGGCAGATGTTCAGGTTGATCGCTGACCATCACCACGCGCTTGGCCCCTTCGGCCAGCACCGAACGCGCAATCGCCTCGACCGTGATCGGCCCGTCCACATGCTGGCCACCTGTCATGGCCACGGCGTCGTTGAACAGAATTTTAAAGGTGATGTTTGTGCCCGCAGCAATTGCCTGACGCACAGCAAGCGAGCCTGAATGATAATACGTCCCCTCGCCCAAATTCTGGAACACGTGGCGATTTCCGTTGAACTGCGACCGCGCCACCCAGTTCACTCCCTCGCCGCCCATCTGGATCAGCGACGTGGTGTTCCGCCCCATCCACGATGCCATAAAATGGCACCCGATCCCCGCGAATGCCTGCGATCCTTCAGGGACTTTGGTGGATGTATTGTGCGGACATCCCGAACAGAAATACGGCGTCCTTGTTGCCCCTGAAACGCTGATCGGATGGGGTTCGGGCGTGATTTTTGCGGCGATCTCGACCAGATCAAGATCGACAAAATTCCGTTCGAGCCGGTCGGCGATATGCCGTGCCAGCATCACAGGGCCAAGTTCGGAGGTCCAAGGGATCAGGCGCTTGCCTGTTTCGTCGCGTTTGCCCACCATCCGTCGCGGTTTGCGGCCCGGAAAGTCATAGAAATACTCTTTCAGCTGGCTTTCGATGATGCCGCGCTTTTCCTCGACCACGAGCAGCTCATCTTTGCCCTGCGCGAACTCAAGCGCGCCTTCGTGTTCCAGCGGCCAGACCATGCCGACCTTGTAAATATCGATGCCCAGCGCGGCGGCGCGGGTTTTGTCGATGCCCAACAGGCGCAGTGCCTCAAGCACATCCAGATGTGCCTTGCCCGTCGTCACGATGCCGAACCGCGCCTTGTGGCCCCATTCAGCCCGATCAATGGGATTGGCGCGGGCAAAGGCCATGACAGCGTTTTTCTTGTGCTCCAGCCGCGCCTCGATCTGCGGCCCTGGTAGATCGGGCCAGCGGTAATGCAGACCGCCCTCGGGCGGGGTGAAGTCCGGCGTTACAAAGGAGCGATCCGGCTGGAGTTCGAACGACATGCCGGATTCAACCGTTTCCGAGATCGCCTTGAAGCCAACCCACATTCCCGA
>CATNDK010000277.1 GCA_950096585.1 Thalassococcus halodurans
CCAGATGATCTACGATCTAGCGATCCGCCGAGAACTGATCGCCCTTGGCCGCGAAATCGCTGACAAAGCCGCGCGTGTCGAAGTGGCGTCAGAGCCTAAAGACCAGATCGTTCAAGCGGAACAGTCGCTGTACAAACTGGCAGAACAAGGTAAGTCCGATTCCGGTTTTGTCAGCTTTCTCAAGGCGGTAACCGGCGCAGTTAACGTTGCCAACGCCGCCTACCAGCGTGAAGGCAAGCTGTCGGGCATTTCGACCGGACTGGTTGATCTGGACGCGAAGCTGGGTGGTCTGAACCCCTCTGACCTTCTGATCCTCGCGGGTCGTCCGTCGATGGGTAAAACCTCGCTTGCGACCAACATCGCCTACAATATCGCCAAGGCCTACAAGAAAGGCATCCGCCCCGACGGCACAGAAGGCGCTATTCAGGGCGGCGTCGTTGGCTTTTACTCGCTCGAAATGAGCTCCGAGCAGCTCGCCGCGCGTATTCTGTCTGAAGCGTCCGAGATTTCCTCCCACAAGATCCGTCAAGGTGACATGGAAGAGGATGAATTCCGCCGCTTTGTTGAGGCCGCCAAGAAACTCGAATCCTGCCCGCTTTATATCGATGACACGCCCGCCCTGCCCATCGCGCAGCTGGCCGCCCGTGCGCGCCGTCTGAAACGAACCCACGGCCTCGACGTTCTGATCGTCGACTACCTTCAGCTGGTGCGCGGTATGTCCGACAACCGTGTGCAAGAGATCGGCGAAATCTCGATGGGCTTGAAGGCGATCGCCAAGGAACTGAACATCCCTGTGGTCGCCCTGTCCCAGCTTAGCCGTACGGTTGAAAGCCGCGACGACAAACGCCCGCAGTTGTCCGACCTTCGTGAATCGGGCTCGATCGAACAGGATGCGGACGCCGTTATGTTCGTGTTCCGCGAAGAATATTACGTGGAACGGGAAAAGCCGTCTGACGATAACCTTGAGGCAATGGCCGTCTGGCAAGACAAGATGTCCCGTCTGCACGGCAAGGCCGAGGTGATCATCGGCAAACAGCGTCACGGTCCGATTGGGACAGTCGAACTGTCGTTCGAAAGCCAGTTCACACGCTTTGGCAACCTTGCGAAAGCCTGGCAGAACAACGCCGTCGAAGACTATTAACAGACGCACCCCGCGTCATAATGCGTCGTATCTGCTGCTTTTTTCCCTTGACCTGTTCTTAAGGCAAGGCAAAGAAAACGCATGGCTCAATCTACTCTTACTATCGATCTGAACGCGCTTCGCACCAACTGGCGCAACCTGAACAGCAAAACCGCCTGCGAAACCGCGGCGGTGGTCAAAGCCGATTCATACGGCCTTGGCGCTGGAAAAGTATCCCAGATGCTTGCCCAGATCGGCGTCCGCAAATTCTTTGTCGCCTTGGCCGAAGAAGGCGTCGCCCTGCGTCAGGCGCTGGGTGACGGCCCTGAAATCTGCGTCTTTTCCGGACATATGAACGGCGACGCCGAGAAAATCAGCGGCGCCCGCCTGACCCCGATGATCAACAGCCTTGATCAGATGCTTTTGCACATGGAAACGCTGCCCGGTCATCCGTTCGGCGTTCAGTTGGACACAGGCATGAACCGGCTGGGCATGGAGCCTGCCGAATGGTCTGCGCTGCGCGAGATCGCGTTGGGCCAGAACCCGGAACTGGTCATGAGCCATCTGGCCTGCGCCGATGAACCGGATCATCCGATGAACGCGCAACAACTGCGCGTTTTCAAAGAGATGACCCATGACGTTGACGCACCTAGGTCGCTGTCGGCGACGGGTGGTATCCTGTTGGGGCCGGACTATCACTTTGATCTGTGCCGCCCTGGCATCGGCCTTTACGGTGGTCTGCCCTTTGTCGATGCGCAACCCGTCGCGTCGCTGGACATTCCGGTCATTCAGGTACGCACCGTGGAAGAAGGTGAATCCGTTGGCTACGGCAACACATGGGTCGCTGAACAACCCACCTATGTGGCCACTATTGCGGCGGGCTACGCCGACGGGATCATTCGTGCGATGGGCCCCAAGGCCTATGTCTATGCAGGCGAACAGCGCTGCAAAATCCTTGGGCGCATTTCCATGGACCTGATCGCAGTGGATGTCACAAACGTCGCCGAGATGCCTGAAACAGTCGAATTGCTGGGTCGTCACCAATCCGTTGACACCTTGGCCGATGCGGCCGGAACCATCGGATATGAAATCCTTACGTCTTTGGGCGCACGATACGACAGACAATACGTCGACGGCTGATTTCCGACCCGCTTGTTGAAGCCAGCGCAACGGGATGCCATCTAAATAGCAACCCGCTGCAAATCGAGGAACACATGCAGTCATTTTTTGAACCGAACTACAGCGTCCTGACGTTTTTGTTCTTCAAAAAGTTTGTATTTTTCCAAATACTTCTTTTGCTTTCCTTGTTTCGGATTTTCACGTCACAGGCAAAGGCAAGGTTGGTGTCTTTCATCGTCTTTTTGCTGTCATCCTGGGCGCTGATCACCCTGTTTGCACCAAGTCTGGGATGGTACGGGCTGCCACTGGGTCGTCAAACGGCGCTTCTACTCGGACTGCAGAACGGAATGCTGGCGCCTGTGGGGCTTTCCTTGATCTTTGCCACCACGGCCGTCTTGCCCAAAGTGAAACGGCGGACAATCGACTGGTTGCATATCGCTTTGGTTCTGGCGCTTTTCGCGACATGGGGGGCGACCTTTGTCGATTGGTAAGATCAGGCTGGCGGCTATTATTATGATTGCGGTGCTCTATCCCATATCGTGGTTCGCCCCTTTGGCCCGCGCCGGATTGCTCCCGCTCTTCAGCCTGTCTGAAATCAGCGTCATGTCCGGCATCCGGTCATTGATCGAAACGGATATCTTCCTTGCTGTCCTTGTGGCGTTATTCGCGCTGGTTGCCCCTGTTCTGAAGCTGATCGGTCTGGCGTTGAACGAACTGTCCACGCTTCCCAATCGCGTGACCAAAGCGATCACAATCGCGGGCCGTGTCGCAATGGCGGATGTTTTCCTGATTGCCGTCTACATCACACTGTCAAAAGGCATCGGGGTGGGACGGATCGAAACCGCTTGGGGCCTTTACTTGTTCACGTTTTGCATATTGGCTTCGATGTTTCTCGGGCACTGGCAAAAAACCTCGAAAACTGACCACAGCGTGTAAGTGCCGACACTACAAAGCTGCGTCTTGCGGCGCACCCATCTTTGCGCCAAAAGCGGGTATGGCAAAAGTTTCCGCTCTGTTCGTTTGTACCGCCTGTGGTGCAAGTAGTTCCAAATGGTCCGGCCGCTGCGAAGCGTGCGGGGAATGGAACACAATTCAGGAAGAGGCCCCGCTGTCAGCGGGCCCCAGTTCCAAATCCTTAGGCCGCGCCAAGGGGCGCACCGTTCCCCTAAGCGATCTTTCCAGCAAGGAAACACCACCGCCACGCACGGCCAGCGGCCTGTCGGAACTGGACCGCGTTCTGGGCGGCGGGTTAGTTCCGTCCAGCGCCATTCTTGTCGGCGGCGACCCGGGCATCGGGAAATCCACATTGCTGCTTCAGGCGGCGGCCCAATTTGCGCAGGCTGGCCTGAAAGTCGTCTACGCCAGCGGCGAAGAGGCCAGCGCGCAGGTTCGTATGCGCGCGCAGCGGCTTGGGTTGGCGGATTCAACTGTCAAACTGGCGGCCGAAACCAATCTGCGCGATATCCTGACCACGCTTGAGGCCGAACAGCCCGATCTGGTCATCATCGATTCAATCCAGACCATGTGGGTCGACAATGTTGATAGCGCACCGGGCAGCGTGTCTCAGGTCCGCGCTTCGGCGCACGAACTGACCACCTTCGCCAAGCGCCGGAATGTTTCTGTCATCATGGTCGGCCACGTCACCAAAGAGGGCCAGATCGCGGGCCCGCGTGTTGTGGAACACATGGTTGATACAGTTCTCTATTTCGAAGGCGAACGCGGCCATCAGTTCCGTATTCTTCGCGCCGTGAAAAACCGCTTTGGTCCCGCGGACGAAATCGGTGTGTTCGAGATGACAGGCGCCGGTCTGGCCGAGGTGGTGAACCCCTCTGCCCTGTTCCTGTCCGAACGCGCCCAACCCAGCCCCGGTTCTGTCGTTTTCAGCGGCATCGAAGGCACGCGGCCTGTTCTTTGCGAACTGCAGGCGCTTGTCGCGCCCAGCCCACACTCCC
>CATNDK010000278.1 GCA_950096585.1 Thalassococcus halodurans
TAGAGGACAGACAGCGCCTTGGCAAGCAAACCGGCGTTAACCTTCTGTTCAGATATGAAAAGAAATCACGCCGAACTTAACGTAAAAATAAAACAAGCTTTCGGCAAATCAGATGGATCAAAGTGAAAATGAGCAGCCACGGCACAAAACATCCTGTCTCTGACTACACACCATTTTTTCAGGATGGCTTGCTGGAGCCGACTTTGGTCCCCATCGAAACCTATTGGTGGAACGCCTGTGCTGAAGGCCAGATTCCATCCCATGCCGAACTCGATCCCCGGGCTTTGGCATGTAGTCTGGAACACACATTGCTGATGAAGCGTCTGGGCACATCAGAGGCGCGGATCAATGTATCTGGCCGCAGCTTGGTTTCCGCCATGGGTGTTGAACCCACAGGCCTCCCCTTGTCGCTGTTTTTCACCGTCGAAAGCCGCCCTTATCTGGCTGATGTCACGCGACAACTGTTCGAAGACCAATGCGCGGTTTTGCTGGACGTCAAATTCGCCAGTGGTCCACTGCGCATTCGGAAGACAGCCCAAATTCTGTTGCTGCCCTTAAGGGACAGCTACGGTCAGGTCACTCGCATCTTAGGGGGAACGTCGCTGGATGCGCCTCAAGGCAGTGCGCCACGTTTCGACATCGTGACGAGCATGACACGTCAAGTGGATGCAACCGTATTCGCGTCACAAAACACCGGGCACAGCCGCCGCACACGCAACGGACGTCACATTCTGAAACTTGTGGAATGAGAAAGCTCAAGGGCGCAGGTTGATCCCGCGCCCTTTATGAAATCAGCCGTTTGCGGCTTGCGCGCTTTCACGACGCGCTGTCAGCTCTTCCGCTACGAGGAACGCAAGTTCCAGCGACTGGGATGCGTTCAGGCGCGGGTCGCAGGCGGTGTGGTAACGGTCCGACAGGTTTTCATCGGATACAGCGTAAACACCACCGGTGCATTCGGTCACGTCCTGACCTGTCATCTCGAAATGAACGCCACCGGGAACTGTGCCCTCGGCTTTGTGCACGGCAAAGAACTCACGCACCTCTTTCAGGACAGAGTCGAACGGACGGGTTTTGTAGCCCGAGCTGGATTTGATGGTGTTGCCATGCATCGGGTCACAGACCCAAGTGACGTTTGCACCGGCCTCTTTTACAGCTTGGATCAAACGCGGAAGATGTTCAGCGACCTTACCCGCACCGAAACGGGCGATCAGCGTCAGGCGGCCCTCTTCGTTTTCGGGGTTCAGTTTCTGCATCAGAACCTTGAGGTCTTCGGCTGTCGTTGTCGGGCCGCACTTCAGACCGATCGGGTTTAGAACACCGCGTGCAAATTCCACATGCGCCCCATCGGGCTGACGGGTACGGTCACCAATCCAAATCATATGGCCAGAACCAGCCACCCATTTTCCGGAGGTCGAATCCATACGGCAAAGTGCCTCTTCGTATTCGAGAAGCAGCGATTCATGGCTGGTGAAGAAATCGACCTTGCGCAGGTCGTGCGTATTCTCGGAATCCAGACCCGCGGCCTTCATAAAGTCCAGCGTGTCGGAAATGCGGTTCGCCATATCGCTATAGCGCGCGGTTTCTGCGGAATCGGTAAAACCGAGCGTCCAGGAATGAACCTGATGGATGTCTGCGTAGCCACCCTGAGAGAAAGCACGCAACAGGTTCAGCGTTGCGGCCGCCTGCGTGTAGGCCTGAAGCATACGCTTGGGATCGGGAATGCGGGATTCCGGTGTGAAATCCAGATCATTGATGATATCGCCACGGTAGCTCGGCAGCTCTACGCCATCCACGACCTCGGTCGGCGCCGAGCGCGGCTTGGCGAACTGGCCTGCCATACGGCCAACTTTGACCACGGGCACCTTGGCGCCATAAGTCAGAACAACCGCCATCTGCAGCATGACCTTGAACGTATCGCGGATCGAGTCAGCCGAGAACTGATCAAAGGCTTCGGCACAGTCACCGCCCTGAAGCAGGAAGGCTTCGCCACGACCGGCGGCAGCAAGTTGCTTTTTCAGCATGCGCGCTTCACCGGCAAAGACCAGCGGCGGGTATTTCGACAACTGCGCTTCAACCGCGTGCAGGGCATCCTGATCGGTATAATCCGGCATCTGAATGCGGGGTTTGTTGCGCCACGTTCCCTTTTGCCACTCGGTCATTGATTTGTTCTCCGGTCAATCGATCTGTTTGCGATAACGCGGTCGTCTATAAACCAGCCATTTATGCGTGACCACAGCAGATTTTATTCTCTATGCTTGACCTGCTGACACAGTTCTGAACTGTAACGCAATTCTTCTTTCGTCGAGGAAGTGATTCACTCAGCCAAGGTCGCACCATGGACAGAAGCCAAAAATCCATCTCTGTCACGCCTGCGGAAAAGCCACGACGCTTTGTTTTCGTGCTGCTTCCCAACTTTACGCTTCTCAGCTTTGCGGCCAGTATCGAGGCCCTTCGGGTGGCCAACCGCATGGCCGGCGCGCGTCTTTATGAATGGACCGTCACGGGTGAAGGCGGTGACACGATAACCTGTTCCGCTGGAACCGAGTTCAAACTGGATTGCGATTTGCCGGAATTGCGGCGCGATGACGTGATCATTCTTTGTGGCGGCCTGGATGTGCAGAACGCAACGTCTAAACGTCTGCTAAACTGGCTTCGTCGCGAGGCGCGGCATGGTTTGAAGATCGGTGCGGTTTGTACCGCATCCTATGCCTTGGCGGCGGCAGGGTTGCTGGATGGCAAACGCGCGACGATTCATTGGGAAAACCACGATAGCTTTTCGGAAGTTTTCGAGAACATCAATCTGACCAAGTCGGTCTACGTTCTGGATGGCAACCGCTTTACGGCAGCGGGCGGCACCTCTGCGATCGACCTGATGCTGAAGCTTATTGCGGACGAACACGGCCCCGATCTGGCGAACTCTGTTGCGGATCAGCTGGTCTATTCTTCGATCCGCACGGATCAGGATACACAGCGTTTGTCCGTGCCGACACGTATCGGCGTGCGCCATCCCAAGCTGGCTCAGGTCATCCGCATGATGGAAACGCACATCGAAGACCCCATCAGCCCCGCCATACTGGCGCAGGACGTTGGCATGTCGACCCGTCAGCTTGAACGCTTGTTCCGCCGGTACCTAAGCCGGTCACCAAAGCGCTACTATATGGAACTGCGTTTGCAGAAGGCCCGGAACCTTTTGATGCAGACAGATATGAGCGTGATCAACGTGGCTTTGGCCTGTGGTTTCACAAGCCCGTCGCATTTTTCGAAATGCTATCGCGCGCACTATCAAACCACGCCCTATCGCGAACGTGGCACCCATGGATCGCGGGTCGAAGACGAAATTCACGACGACGAAGCATGACGTAGGGGCTGACGAAAATCGCCCTTTCCTTTTCCCATACTCAGCCCTAACTTTGACCACAGGATCAAATCCTGACAGGGAGTATGTCATGAAAAAAATGTTGTTGGCCACTGCAGTTAGCGCACTTTACGCAGGTGGTGCTTTTGCTGCAGGCCATGCCTCCGAAGCGAAAATCGGTGTGATTCTGGGCTTTACCGGCCCGATTGAATCGCTGACGCCCGCCATGGCGGATTCCGCCGAATTCGCAATTAAAGAAGTCAACGAAAGCGGTCAGTTTCTGGACGGCGTGACGCTGGTTCCGGTTCGCGGTGACTCGACTTGTGGCGACGCGGCGGCTGGTTCCGCAGCGGCCGAGCGTCTGATCACAGCTGACGGCGTTGTCGCCATCATGGGCGCGGACTGCTCCGGTGTCACCGGCGCGATCCTGTCCAACGTTGCTCTGCCGAACGGCGTTCCGATGATCTCGCCTTCCGCGACATCGCCGGGCCTGTCCACAGTAGAAGACAACGGCCTGTTCTTCCGCACCTCGCCGTCTGACGCACGTCAGGGTGAAGTTCTGGCGGGCGTTCTGGGCACCAATGGCGTGACCTCCGTTGCCGTCACGTACCAGAACAGCGACTACGGCAAAGGCCTGTCCGACAGCTTTATCGCTGCATTCGAAGCTGCTGGTGGTTCCATCACACTGTCCGCACCGCACGAAGACAACAAAGCAGACTATTCCGCTGAAATCGCCGCGCTGGCATCTGCCGGTGGTGATGTGCTGGTCGTTCTAGGCTACGCCGACGCTGGCGGTAAGGGCATGATCCAAGCCGCGTCCGACACAGGCGCGTT
>CATNDK010000279.1 GCA_950096585.1 Thalassococcus halodurans
CCAGCCGAGATGTTGCACTCGCCAGCCGCTTCTTCTTCGTTCAGGATGGTCACGACACCATCTTCAACCAGCATCGAGAACCGCTTGGAGCGGTCATAAAAACCAACCGGCGGTGCGGTAAATTCCATGCCGATCGCTTTGGTGAACGACGCATCGCCATCCGCCAGCATTGTCAGGCCCGCGTCTTCCGCGCCCGTGTTTTCCGCCCATGCCTTCATGACAAACGGGTCGTTCACGGCCACACAGATGATTTCATCCACGCCTTTTTCGGCAAACGCATCTTTGGTGCGGATAAAGCTGGGAACATGCGCCGCCGAACAGGTGCGGGTGAACGCGCCCGGAAGACCGAACAGAACAACCTTCCGTCCTTTCAGCTTTTCGGCCAGATCGACCGTCGCCGGACCCTCGTCGCCCATGACCAGAAATGTTGCATTCGGCAGTGTATCGCCTTTTTTGATAGCCATTACGCTCTTCCCAAATTTGCGTTTCGTTCTCTGCCAGATATAGGGTGCCCCAAGCAAAAACCAGTAAGGGTTCGAAAAGATGACAAAGGTCGTTGTTGTAGGTGCCGGACAAGCCGGCGCTTCGGTGGTTGCAAAGCTTCGCAACAAGGGGTTCGAAGGTGCAATTACCATGATCGGCGAAGAACCCGCCGTCCCCTATCAGCGCCCCCCGTTGTCCAAAGCCTACCTGCTGGGCGAGATGGAACTGGATCGCCTGTATCTGCGCCCCGAAAGCTTTTATGCGGAAAACAACATCGACCTGATCCTGTCCAACAAGGTCGAAACTATCGACCCTGCGGCGAAGACCGTCACAGTGGATGGTAGAACAGTGGACTATGACGAGCTGGTGCTGACCACGGGCTCCTACCCCCGTCGTCTGCCTGCCTCGATCGGTGGTGATCTGGACGGTGTGTTCACAGTTCGCGGTCTGGCCGACGTGGACGCAATGCAGCCCCGCTTTACCGAAGGTGCCAAGGTACTGATCGTCGGCGGTGGCTACATCGGGCTTGAGGCCGCAGCCGTCGCCGCCAAGCTGGGTCTGGACGTCACGCTGGTCGAAATGTCCGACCGCATCCTGCAGCGCGTCGCCGCTAAGGAAACCTCGGACTATTTCCGCAAGCTACACAAAGATCATGGCGTCAAAATTCTGGAAAGCACCGGCCTGAACCGCCTGACAGGCGACGGCCATGTATCTGGTGCCGAACTCAGCGACGGCACAACGCTGGACGTCGATTTCGTGATCGTCGGCGTGGGGATCGTCCCCGCCACCGAACTGGCCGAGGCCGCAGGCCTTGAGATCGACAACGGCATCAAAACCGACAGTTTTGGGCGCACATCAGATCCGCACATCTGGTCGGCCGGCGACTGCGCGTCTTTCCCGTACAAGGGCGGTCGCCTGCGCCTTGAAAGCGTCGGCAACGCGATTGATCAGGGTGAGATTGTCGCTGAAAACATCATGGGCGCAGACACGCCTTATACCGCCAAGCCATGGTTCTGGTCAGACCAGTATGATTGCAAACTGCAGATCGCGGGCCTGAACACCGGCTATGACCGTATCATCACCCGCAAAGGGGCCGATGGATCTGTATCCTACTGGTACTACAAGGGCGAAACGCTGCTGGCGTTGGACGCGATGAATGACCCCCGCGCCTATATGGTCGGGAAGCGCCTGATCGAAAGCGGCAAGTCGCCCAATCCATCGCTGATCGCCGACCCCGCGCAAGACCTCAAACCACTGCTGAAAGCGTGAGGATCATCGCAGGCACCCATCGCGGTCGCGCCCTGACCCCTGTGGGCAAGGGCGATCCGGGCGCACATCTGCGCCCGACCACCGACCGCGTGCGCGAAAGCCTGTTCAACATGCTGGCAGGTGGCCGTTTCGGCGACCCGTTCGACGGCGCGCAGGTGCTGGACCTGTTCGCAGGCACCGGCGCTTTGGGGCTAGAGGCGCTGTCGCGCGGGGCCGAACACGTGACCTTTGTCGACGACGGGCGCAAAGCCGGTCAGCTGGTGCGTGCAAATATCAAGCTGTTGGGCGTGGGCGCGCAAACAACCGTGCTGGGCACCAACGCCACACGCCTACCAGCCGCGACCACCCCCGCCACGCTGGTCTTTCTGGACCCACCCTACGGCAAATCACTGGGGGAAAAGGCGCTGGCATCGGCGCGTGACGCTGGCTGGATCGCACCCGAAGCCCTGATCGTCTGGGAAGAATCTGCCCCCATGGACGCACCCGAGGGCTTCGAGTTTCTGGAACACCGGAAATACGGCGACACGCATGTGACGCTTCTGGAAGCGGTTTGAATTCCGGCTAGGCCGGTTCCCAAAGTTCAATTTTGTTGCCTTCGGGATCGTAAATGGACGCAAACCGCCCCACGCCGTCCATCGCAACAACACCTTCGTTGTCGACCCCTTCGGCACCCAGTTCTGCCAAGGCCGCATCTAGGTTTTCGACACGGAAGTTGATCATGAACGACTGATGCTCGGGAAAATAATCAGTGTCGTGGGCAAAGGGCGAAAACACGGTAACAACCCCATCCGCCGTCCACGGCTGCATATTTTCCTGCGTCGGGGCGGGGTTTATCCCAAGGTGCGTCTGATACCACTGCGCCAAACGATCAGGGTCTTTGGCCCGAAAAAACAGCCCCCCAATTCCAAGAACCTGAACCATCCATTTCTCCAATACCTTCAGCGTGAAATCGCGCCGCCACATGAGCAACGGTTTCGGATTTTAGCAAGTAAGCGATGCTTTGTGGATAAAGGCGACCACACGACAATGTTGCCGACACGCCCTTTTTCGATAAAACTGCAGATTGTAATTTATTTTCTTTTTGTCAAAGCAGAGTTGAATACATGGGAACGCATTTTTTATTCGCATCCAAAGAATTCTCTCCAACTGCCGGAGAACTTGATGACGAGCATGATGATTACATCAATCCCGGCGCCTACGCCCTAGAGCTCGGTGACTTTCTGGAAAAGGAACTGGGCCTTCGCGGGTATCCTGCAAAATTCCGCTGTCAGGAAGACTGGGGGCATTGGATGGAATTAGATCATCAGGGAAATTTCACGCTTGCCGTTTGCTGTTCCAACACGGGCGAGGACATTGACGGGCAGGCAGAACACCGTGTCTTTCTGTCACCGGAAAAGCCCTACGTTCGCAAGCTCTTCAAGAAGATCGACATTAGCAGTGATCTGGACCGGCTTACCAAAACGATTGAGGACGTTCTGGAAAGCAATCCGGCCATTCACAACATCAGAATGGAAAGCATGCCTTAGGCCTTCCACGTGCTGGGCACCATTGGGTCCGGTCAACGGCATCGGGACCTTTCGCCGACCTAAACCTCGCGCCCTGCCAGCTTAGCCGCGCGGTGGGTCCAGAGCACGTGGCCCAAAGCCCCCAGTGCTCCGATCCCGCCTGCGATGCCCAACGCAAGAAGGCCGAATTGTTCAAGCACCAGCCCGCCCACAGCCGCGCCAGTGGCCGTGCCGACGTAGATCGCGGCGGCGTTCAGGGCAAAGACCACGCTGGCCTCTTCTGGTGCCAAGGCCAGCAGGCGGATTTGCTGGGATGCCATAAAGGCCCAGCAGGACATGGACCAGAAGAACACCACGGCGAACAGCCCGAGCTTGGCAAACGGCAGCGCGGAAAACAGCGGCATCAGAAAGACCAGCGCAAGGCACAGGATCACCAGCGTTTTGACTGCACCCAAGGCATCTGCCATCTGCCCGCCCAACTGGTTTCCTGTCACGGCCGCGATCCCGAAGATAAGCAGAACCAACGTGATCCCGTCGCGGCCAAAGCCCATCGTGTCTGTCAGCAGCGGAGACAGGTAGGTGTAGATGATGTAGATCGGGCCAAGGAAAGCGGCGGTGAACAGAACCACCGCGATCAACAGCCCGTCCTTCAACACCCGCCCCAGATCACGCAGCGACACGGGTTGAAGGCTTAGGCCCCTAGGCACACGCAGCCACACGACCACCAAGGCGATCAGAGCCAGCACAAGCACCATGACAAAGGCCATCCGCCAGCCGAATGTGTAGGCCACCCAACTGCCCGCAGGCACGCCGAACACCTGCGCCGGACATTCTGGCAATCGGGCGTCTCCATCTCGTTCCCTCGTATACGTCCGCAATTGGGAGATTACGCGGCGGCGGATCCAGTGAGTG
>CATNDK010000280.1 GCA_950096585.1 Thalassococcus halodurans
CAAAGCGCCCCGCCTCTTGCGCCGCTGCTGTGCGCTGCTGGCTTTGCAAAGCCAGTGCATCCTGCGCGTCGCGGCTGACGCCATAGCGTTCCGCCACGATGTCGGCGGTTTCTATCATGGTCATATACAGATCGGGCCGGTGTTCGGTGATCCAGTCATCCGCCACCGATTTCGCGGGCGGCTGCACCAGCGAGATCGACTCAAGTCCCCCCACCAGAACGGCACGCGCCCCTTCGCCCGCGATCATCTGGCCACCCATGGCAACCGCCTGAAGGCCCGAGGCGCAGAAGCGGTTCACGGTGGTCGCTGCGATGCTATCCGGCAGGCCCGCACGGATCACCGCCTGCCGCGCGATGTTGCGGCCTGTTTCGGCCTCGGGGTAGCCGCAGCCCCAAATGCTGTCTTCGATCAGCGCGGGGTCAATGCCCGACCGTTCCACGGTGGCGGCGGCCACATGGCCCGCCATCGTCGCGCCGTGGGTCGCGTTCAGCGCCCCGCGCTTGGCCTTGCCGATGGGCGTGCGGGCGATGGAAACCAGAACTGCGTTTGTCATCGATCAGGCCCCCTCGCCCGTGTTCAAACTGTCGAAATCGCGGCCCTCGCTGACCAACTGGCGCAGCAACGGCGCGGGCGCCCAGAAGTCAGGATCGCTTTCAGCAAACCGTTCCAGATCGGCCAACACCGTGGGCAACCCTGTCAGGTCCGCCCACTTCATCGGGCCGCCCCTGAACCGTGGAAAGCCATAGCCCGCGACCAAGGTCACATCGATGTCCAAAGGCCGCGCTGCGATACCGTCGCCCAGAACCTTGGCCCCTTCATTGACCATCGCGCACATATAGCGGCGCTGGATTTCATCGTCGGTAAAGCTGCACGGGACAACATCCGCCTTTTCGCGTTCTGCCGCGATCAGGGCATCCACCTCGGGGTCGGGCGTGCCTTTGCGCGCGTCGTCGTAGATGTAGTAACCACGCCCGCTTTTCTGCCCGATCCGCCCCATGTGATAAAGTTCATCCGCCCATGTCGGCTGAACACTGTCGGCCTTGCCCTCGGCCGCTTTGCGCTGGCGCGTCATGTACCCGATATCCAGTCCCGCCAGATCAGCCACCTGATAGGGGCCCATGGCAAAACCGAAGTCACGGATCGCGGCATCAACCTGATAGGGGCTGGCCCCTGCCAGAACCATCCGGTCCGCCGCCGCGCGAAAGGTCGACAGGATGCGGTTGCCGATAAACCCGTCGCAGACCCCCGCCCGAACAGGCGTTTTGCGCAGCAGTTTCGCCAGCGCAAACCCCGTCGCGGTCACATCCGCTGCGGTCTGATCCGCCACGACAATCTCAAGCAGTTTCATGATATGCGCGGGCGAAAAGAAGTGCAGGCCGATCACATCAAACGGGCGAGAAGTGCTGGCCGCGATTTCGTTGACATCCAGATAGGACGTATTCGTCGCCATCACCGCACCGGGCTTCATCACACGGTCGAGTTCCGCAAAGACCGACTTCTTGACGCCCATATCCTCGAACACCGCCTCGATCGCCAGATCAACATCCGACAGCGCATCGTAACCCACGGCACAAGTCAGCCCGTGTTCCAGCAATTGATCCCGCTGGCCTTCGGTCATCTTCCCGCGTTTGACGGCAGAGTTCAGGTTCTTGGTGATCGTCGCGCGGGCCTTATCGGCGGCCTCTTGGTTTTGTTCGACCACCACGACCGGCAAATGGCTTAGCAAAGCCGCCGTCGCGATCCCCGACCCCATCAGGCCACCACCGACAACGCCGATCTTGCCCAGATCGCGCGGCTCAACGCCCTTCAGTTCGGGCAGCTGCGTGACTTTCCGTTCCGAGAAAAACGCATGGATCAAACCGGCGCGCTGCGGCGTGTCGATCATCTTCATGAACATCTCGCGTTCGGTTTTCAGACCGTCCGCCAGATCGGTCTTGGTCGCGACCTCAATCGCGTCAATCGCGGTCAGCTGTGCCACCTGCCCTTTGGCTTTCTTCGCCCAAAGATCACGCGCCGCTTTAAACGCATCTGCATCAAACTCGGGGCGCGGCATGGCGGCTATGGGGCGTGCGCCCTTGCCATCCGCCAGCAGCGATTTGGCATAGGCGATGCCCTCGGCGCGCATGTCATTGGTGTCGCTCAGCGCATCGACCAACCCGTGCTCCAACGCCTTGCCCGCAGGCCAGCGCCCCGCCGCTGGGATCATTTCCAACGCGGTTGCCACACCCGCCAAACGCGGCACCCGCTGCGTGCCGCCAGCCCCGGGGATCACGCCAAGCGATACCTCGGGCAAACCAACCACCGCGTCCTTGGCCGCAATGCGATAATGCGCTGCCAAAGCCACCTCGAACCCGCCACCCAAGGCCACGCCATGAATGGCGGCCACCACGGGTTTTTCCTGCGCTTCGATCCGGTTCAGAACCGCAGGCAGAAAGGGTTCTTTCGGCGGCTTTCCGAATTCCGAAATATCCGCACCGCCGATAAACAGCCGCCCCGCGCCGGTGATCACCAAGGCCTTTGCATCGGCATCTTTGGCAAAGCGGTCGACGGCCACACCCAGCCCCTGACGCACCGCATGCGACAGCGCATTGACCGCGCCGTTGTCGATTGTGATAACGGCGATATCGCCGTCGCGTTCGTACTTCACATGATCGGTCATGTGTCCTCCCTCTAATCCCGCTGGTCCGAATTGGATTCCATCCAGCAGAATTTGTTCACCCAGACCGCCGCACGATGGCGGACGGCAATCCCATCAAATTCTCAAGCTCGCGCACCCCTTCGGCCAGCTTCGGGCCGACCTCTTCGCGCATCCGTTCTTGCGTCAAATCGGCGGGCAGCGCACCGCAGGTAAAGACGACAGGCTCGCTTAGATCGCGCGACTGGAACGGCACCGCGACCGCATGGATGTGCGGTGCGAAATATTCAGTGGGGTCGGCAATCACATAGCCTTGCGCAATCAGCTGCGAATAAGCGTCGCGCCGGACCTCGCGGGCGCGCTCTTCAGCTAGGCCACGGTCGCCGTCGATGTCATCCATCATGCGGGCAAAACCATCGTCCGTGACCGCCGCCAGCATCGCGTGACCCGAAGACGAATTGTTCACCGGCACACGATGCCCGACCTCAAGCCAGAGCGACGACACATTGCGCGGCCGCCACGTTTTAGCGATCAGCAGCTTCTTTCCATCCCGCACCAGCAACAGCGCCAGCGTGCCGGTTTCATCGGCCAACCGCTGCATGATGCTGTTCGACAGTTCCACAAAGGAAATCGACGACGACGCGACGTTGCCCAGTGCCAACAGCGCTGGTCCGGGGCGATAGCGATCATGGCGGTGCGCGTGGTTCAGATAGCCCAGCGATTGCAGCGTAAAGGTCAGGCGCGACACAGTCGCCTTGGGAATGCCCGTGCGCTCTGAGATTTCGGCATTGCCCAGCCCGTCGTCAGATGGCCGGAACGCCCGCAGCACGGACAGACCGCGCGCAAGGGTCGTGGCGAAACGGCGGTCATCTTCCAAACGGTCGGACTTGGGGGCGGACATAGGGCGTGTTTCCTGCGGTTCGATCATTTCAGCCACCCTACAACGAACTCGGGATCAGAAGCGACAGGATCGGGAAGGCCATGATCAGCGCCAGCACGATGATATCAACGGTCAGGAACCGCAGGATGCCGCTGAAAATCCGGTCCAGTGGAACCTCTTTGCCCACGACCCCTGCAATGACGAAAACGTTCAGGCCCACAGGCGGAGTGATCAGCCCAATTTCCAGCAGCTTGATCACCACAACACCGAACCAGATCAGGTTGAAGCCATAGCTCTCGACCAGCGGCACCAGCAGCGGCAGGGTCAGAACCATGATGCCAATCGGATCAAGGAACATGCCGAGCAGCAGGTAAATCGCCGCAATCGCCAACAACAGGGCCAGCACCGACAGATCGGCCGAGGTGACAAAGCCCACGATGTCATTGGCCACGCCGGTCAGGGCGATGAAGGCCACGAAAATCTTGGCCCCCGCCGCGATCAGAAAGATCGATGTGGTTTGCAGGCAGGTTTCGCGCACCGACTCCCACAGCGCCTTGAAGGTCAGTTTGCGTTGCGCAAAGCCGATGATCACCGCAGCGCTGACACAAACCGCC
>CATNDK010000281.1 GCA_950096585.1 Thalassococcus halodurans
TCGTCGGCCATGGCGACGATCTCTTTATCTGCGTAGTGGCCGCACGAGGGGCACACGTGGTGCGGGCGCTTGAGCTCGCCGCAGTTGGTGCACTCGTTCGGGTTGCCGGCAACGAGAGCGTCATGCGCCCGGCGGTTGTTGCGGCGCGATTTGGATACTTTGTTCTGTTGGACGGCCATGTCTCAACCTCAATTTAAGCGTGTCGGGGCATGGCACACATGCCCTATGTCTTGGATTGTTCGGGCACATACGCTGGTAGGCGTGGCTCTGGCAACCCTGAATCTCGTGAAGGCGCGAAAATACGTATCGTTTTCTTGAACGCAAGGGGGTAATTCGCGTTTCGCCTTAATCTTTTTGCCCATCCGGGTCGGAAAGTTTGTCCCGAAGCGCGGCCAATCCGGCAAAAGGCTTGGTTTCTTCGTCTTTTATCGGTTCTGCACCCTCAGGGATTGCGCTGATGTTGTCCAGTTCGGCATCTGCTGCGCGGGGATAATCAGGAATAGCGATTGCCAAAGCTTCGATCATGACGTCGTAGACGTCGATTTCGGTGCCCAGTTCCTCGATACTATCGTCTTCGGGAATCTCGGTCTCGCTGCCTTCTGTCGGGGTATGCAGCTGGGCCGGCGGCACAAATGTGCGCACGACATCAGAATCAATTCGCGTCGTGACTGGTGCAAGTGTGACGACGCAGGGCTGGACGACAGTCGCACCCAATTTCCCGTTCAACCTCCATCCGCGTTTGCCCAATGGCGCGATCTGGCCCGAGAAGGTCAGCTTTTTAATGGATGTTGCATCCAGTTCTGTGGCGACCGTGGCCCTGTCTTCTGCGGACAACGGCAGATCAAATTTGGTCGCATGGGCTTGTGAAAGGTCGGCGACCCTGAAAACCTTGGGCGAATGGGCACGTTCAGTCATTTTCCAGAGCGTTCCTTTACTTGATCGAATGTCTGTCCTTCTGTAAGCGGGATAGAAGGCAATAGAAGCCGAAACAAGAGGGGCGGGAACTTGGGCAAGGCAACAATGCGCAAAAGCAGTGTTTTGATGGCGTTGGCAGTATCGACGGCCATTCTGGCCGGGTGCACAGCACAATATCGCAATCACGGATATGTTCCGCCCGAAGAAGATCTTCAGCAAATCGTACCGGGCGTGGATACACGTGCCACTGTCGAGGAACTGATCGGTGTGCCGACCACATCCGGCATCCTAAGCGAGAGCGCCTATTACTATGTAGGTTCGACCGTCAAACATTTCGGCCCCAAAAAGCCCGAGGTCGTTGACCGAACGGTTCTGGTCATCTCATTTGATGAGGCCAGCGTTGTAACCAACATCGAAGAATTCGGACTTGCCGACGGAATGGTTGTTCCGATCTCCAGTCGTGTCACGACATCGGGCAGCAACATTGGCCTGATCCGCAAACTGTTCGGCAACATCGGACAGCTGAGCGCGGATACGCTTCTTGGCGGCGGCTAATCCGTGATATTGTCATGTTTCTGATAGCATCGTGATGTAGCGATGCTGACGATTCAGGGCAGGAGTACGGCCATGCTTGGTTTGGCGAAGGGGCGTTACAGCGCCAGACTTGCCCGAGAAGACTGCGACCTTGAGGCCGCCCAGCGACTAAGGCATCTGGCGTTTCGCGGCAGCGAGGGCATCGACAGTGATGTGTTCGATGCGGTCAGTGATCATGTGATTGTCGAGGACGTCTCGAACGGTACGATTGTCTGCTGCTTCCGCATGATGCCCTTCAAAGACGGTGCCTCGATCCAGTCCTCCTATTCCGCGCAATTTTATGAATTGTCAGCATTAGAGCGGTTTAAAGGCCCGATGGTCGAAATGGGCCGGTTTTGCATCCATCCGGATTACCGCGATCCTGATATCCTGCGCGTCGCATGGGGGGCTATGACCTCTTATGTGGATGACAACGGGGTCGAGCTTTTGTTTGGCTGCGCGTCCTTTGCCGGGACGGACGCGGCCAGCTATGCGGATGCCTTTGCGATGTTAAAAGCAAAACACCTTGGGCCGAAACGCTGGCTTCCCCAGATCAAGGCGCCGAATGTTTTTCGCTATGCCTCGCGATTGCGACGCAGGCCGGATGCCAAAAAGGCCATGTTGCGGATGCCGCCGCTGCTACGGACCTATCTGTTGATGGGGGGGTGGGTCAGTGATCATGCGGTGATCGACACCGACATGAACACGCTCCATGTCTTTACGGGCGTCGAGATCGGGCGCATTCCGCCGGAACGCAAACGGCTGCTACGCTCGGTTCTGGCCTGATCACAGCGCCTCTTGCTGTTGTCACGCGCTCCTGCCATATCGCGGGCATGGCACAGATACCTCTTCTTCAGCTTTCTGATATCTCTCTGACCTTCGGCGGAGACCCTGTTTTCGATGGGTTATCCCTGATTGTGCATCAAGGGGACCGTGTCGCGCTTGTTGGGCGGAACGGGTCTGGCAAATCGACACTGCTGAAAGTGATGGCGGGCTTGGTTGAGCCCGACCGTGGTGACCGTGTCGTGCCGCCGGGCATTTCCGTTGGATACATGGAGCAGGACCCCGATCTGACAGGGTTCGAAACGCTGGGTGATTATGCCGCCGAAGGCCTTGATCCGGGCGAGATGTACCGCGTTGAACGGGCTGGCGAAGGTCTGAAGTTCGATCCCGCACGTCCTTTGTCCACGGCATCCGGAGGTGAACGTCGTCGGGCAGCTTTGGCGCGTATGCTGGCACGTGATCCGGATTTGATGCTGTTGGACGAACCGACAAACCATCTGGACATCGAGGCGATCAATTGGCTGGAAAGTGAATTGAAATCAACGCGCAAGGCCTTTGTCCTCATCTCGCACGACAGGCGCTTTCTGACCGAACTGACGCGTGCCACACTTTGGGTGGATCGTGGCGAAGTCCGCCGTCAGGAACAGGGTTTCAGCGGGTTCGAAGCATGGCGCGATAAGGTCTGGGCCGACGAAGACATGCAGCGCCACAAGCTTGATCGCAAAATCAAGTCCGAGGCGCGTTGGGCCGTCGAAGGCATCAGCGCACGCCGCAAACGGAATCAGGGGCGTGTTCGGGCCCTTCAGGATTTGCGCAAGGAACGGTCCTCGATGATCCGCCGTCAGGGCACGGCCGCGATGGAACTGTCCGCCGGTCCGACCTCGGGTAAAAAGGTGATCGAGGCTGTGGGCCTGTCCAAAGCCTATGGCGATAAGGTCATCGTCAAGGATTTCTCGCTGCGCGTTCAGCGTGGGGATCGCGTGGGCTTTGTGGGCCCGAATGGCGTGGGTAAAACTACGCTGTTGCGTATGTTGATTGAGCAGGAAGCGCCTGGCATGGTTGAAGTCTCACTGGGTACCAACCTGATGACTGCGATTTTCGACCAGTCCCGTGCACAGCTTGATCCCGACATGACACTTTGGGAATCGCTGACCGGTGACCCGGAAATGCGGGTATCAGGGAAAGCGGACCAAGTATTGGTACGTGGGCAACCCAAGCACGTGGTCGGCTACCTGAAAGAATTCCTGTACGACGAACGTCAGGCCCGTGCGCCTGTCCGGTCTTTGTCGGGCGGTGAAAAGGCGCGACTGCTGTTGGCCAAGATCATGGCCAAGGAATCGAACCTGTTGATCCTTGACGAACCGACCAACGATCTGGACGTCGAAACGCTGGACCTGCTACAGGATCTGATCGGGGAATATGATGGCACTGTCGTGCTGGTTAGCCACGATCGTGATTTTCTGGATCGCACTGTCAGCACAACCATCGCGATGGAAGGCGATGGCAAAGCCACGGTCTATGCCGGTGGCTGGAGCGATTATCAGGCCCAGCGCGCCGAGACGAAGAAGGCGGAAACTCAGGACAAATCCGCCAAGTCCAAAGATCCGGTGGAAGAAAAACCGAAAGCCAAACCAGCCAAACCCAAGGGCCTCAGTTTCACTGAAAAACACCGACTTGAAGCCCTTCCGGCAGAAATCGAACGTCTTGAAGCCGAGATTGGCAAACTGAATGAACTTCTGGGGGATCCCGAGCTGTTCACGCGTGAACCGGTCAAGTTCCGCAAAGCGACCGAAGCCTTGGCCGAACGGCAGACCAGGCTAGATGCCGCTGAAATGGAATGGCTC
>CATNDK010000282.1 GCA_950096585.1 Thalassococcus halodurans
GTGACATGGCGCCCATGGCGATCATCGAACTGGTCGACCGTGACGTCGACGCGAAAGGCGCAGCAGACAAAGCGCGCGTCGCAGCAGAAGAAGCAGCGGCAGAAGTCGAAGCATAAGAATTCGGCCCTTACCGGCCAATCTGAAACCCCCGTCGATTTTCGGCGGGGGTTTTTGCTTTCTCGGATTGCCTTTCGTCACGGGATTGATAGGGGAAGATCAGAATTGCAAAACCATCGGGTGTCTGAATGAAATCTCCTGTTTCCGTATTCGACCTTCAAGGCATGGCTTTCGGCATTGGTATGGCCAGTCTTGGCGTGGTGTTTCTGAAAGCAGCGGGATTGGTGACGGGGCAGACGGCAGGGATTGCTTTGTTGCTGTCCTACATGCTCCCCTATGGCTTTGGTCCGATCTTCTTTACCATCGGCATTCCGTTTCTGGTGCTGGCGTGGTTCAAACGCAGCCGGACCTTTGCCATCCGCACGGTCTTTGCGGTGGCCGGTATTTCGCTCTTGTCCCAGTATTTGGGCTCGATCCTGAAGTTCCAAGACCTCAGCCTTGCGGTGGCCGCTATCGCTGGCGGGGCCTGTAGCGGTGTCGGTCTGATCGCGATCTTCCGGCACAATGCTTCGGCTGGCGGGATGACGATTGTGGGGATCATGATCGAACAGAAGACCGGTTTCAAAGCGGGCTGGTTCCAGCTGGCAGTAGATGCGCTGGTCTTTCTGGCAGCCGCCTTTGTTCTGTCGCCTGCGCAGCTGGGCTATTCGTTCCTTGGCGCATTGATCACCAACATGGCCATTGTCTGGAACTTTGACGTTGAACAAAGCGGGACAGGGCGTCCGGGGTATGGGCGGTCTTCCAAGAAGTAAATTTGGATGTTTATTATTACTGGAGAGTTTTGAATTCAGACTTTTGGAAATTCGGATTGTGTAATGGATATCTATGACTTGATTATCGCTGTGGTAACGGCTGGAGGCGGTGGGGCCTTAATAACGTTTTTAGGTATCCGAAGCTTTGGTGATGCTTGGCTTAATTCCAAGTTTGAACAAAAGTTAGAGGCTTTTCGCCATGATCGCGCAAAAGAACTTGAGCGATTTAAGTTTGAGAATGATAGCGCTTTTAAGGCGAGAGACCGCATACAAGAAAAGCAATTTGAAGGATGCATGAGTATATGGGCGTCCTTGAAAGACGCTCAGTCTAAACTTCTCGTTTCCATCAATGAGCTTCAGCGATATCCAAATATCAGATGGATGACTGACCATAAGAGGGAGGAGTTTCTCCGAGAATTTGATTTTCCAAAGAGTACTCAAGACGAAATTCTTTCTTCAGATGATCCACAAGCTCTTTTCACCAAGATAATTTCCAGGCAACGATTTATTGAGGCTGCCGAAGAGTTTTCAAAATTTGATCGAGTTACTCGGACCTACGAACTGTTCTTTGACCAAACTACGTTTGAACTGATCAGAAGCGTCACAGACGCCATGCATGAAGTCTTGCTGGATAAGGAAATGTATTTGGACGGGCATAAAGAGTCTGGTCGAGCAGCTTGGACACAGTACCAGGAAAAATGTGTTCCTGCGATCAGGGCGCTCGTTTCAAAATTCCAAGAAATTCTAAAAATTGAAAGCCTGTAGGCGACTAAAAGTGTTCTGGGATGTTGGGACCTGCGTGTGCCGACAATCCTAAAAAATTGCGCCAAAGCGCATTTTTCCTGTCGACAGTCAAAATCTTTGTCGCTAGCCTTTGCCCATGACACAGACCTACGCAGCATTTTGGTATTTTTATGCACCGAGCCATAAGGCGGCGGCAGGGGTTTGTGCGTTCTGACAAAACGTTAAAACAAGATACCACACCGAACCGCCCTCACCGGCGGTTTTTTTGTGTCCGTCGGGGGCCTGAAAAGGATCACCACCATGACCACCCAAGACCTACGGATCACAAAGATGCAGCAACTTATTTCCCCCGAGGAACTGGCCCGACGACATCCCGTCTCGGACGTCGCCGCGCAAACAGTGCGGGCAGGGCGCGAGGCTATTCAGAACATTCTGAAAGGCAATGATGACCGTCTGATTTCAATCGTCGGCCCCTGTTCGATCCACGATCCCGTAGCGGCCATCGAATACGCGCGTCTGTTGTTGGAGTTGCGCGAGGAAACCAAAGACGAGCTTGAGGTGGTCATGCGCGTCTATTTCGAAAAGCCGCGCACGATTGCGGGCTGGAAGGGCATGATCAACGATCCGGGTCTGGATGGCAGCTTCCGTATTAACGAAGGTCTTGAAACCGCGCGGACGCTTCTGTTGCAGATCAACGAAATGGGCCTGCCGGTGGCGACCGAGTTTCTGGATACGACAGTGCCGCAATACATTGCGGATCTTGTGTCCTGGGCGGCAATCGGGGCGCGGACGACAGAAAGCCAGATCCACCGCGAAATGGCGTCGGGTCTGTCCTGTCCGGTGGGCTTCAAGAACGGCACGCGGGGCAATGCCCAGATCGCCATTGATGCGGTGCGTTCGGCGGCGGGCCAGCACCATTTCATGGGCACCACCGCCAGCGGTCAGGCGGCGATTGTGTCGACCAGCGGCAATGAAGATTGCCACGTGATCCTGCGCGGTGGCGGTGGCGCCACGAACTTTGATGCGGCCTCGGTCGATGCGGTGTGCATTGCCTGCGAACGCGACGGCGTGCGGCCTCAGGTCATGATCGATGCCAGCCATGCCAACAGCGGCAAAGACCCCGCGCGCCAGCCTGCGGTGCTTCACGAAATCGGGACGCAGATCGCCGACGGGGATCACCGCATCACCGGCGTGATGGTCGAAAGCCATCTTGTCGGTGGCGCGCAGAAGTTGGGCAAAAAGCCGTTGGTCTACGGCCAGTCGATCACGGACGGATGCCTTGGCTGGGCCGAAACCGAGGCGGCGATGCGCAAGCTGGCGCACACAGTCGCACTGCGCCGTGACGCGGGCCTAAGCCTCGCGAGTTAATCAGTTCCCTCCCAAGGGGCCGTTTGTGGCCGGAGATGGTTGCAAATGGCCCCCGTGGCCCGCATATCCTGTGACAACGTTTCAGGAGGGCCCATGATCCGCATTCTTTTGGCTCTGGTATTGATGTTGCCGGTCGCTGTTCAGGCTGACACGCGCATTCCCGCATCCAAGTCCGAAATCTCTTTGTCATTCGCGCCATTGGTGAAACAGGCGGCCCCTGCGGTCGTGAACATCTATGCGTCGCGCGTGGTGGAACAGCGGTCACCTTTTGCGGATGATCCGTTCTTTGGCAATTTCTTCCGCGATTTCGCGGCGCCACGCCCGCGGGTGCAGAACTCGCTTGGCTCTGGTGTGATCCTGTCGTCCGACGGCATCATAGTGTCAAACTATCATGTGGTGGGACAGGCGACGGATATTCGCGTGGTGCTGAACACCCGTGAAGAATACGCCGCCCGCGTTCTTTTAGCGGATGAGGAATCCGACATCGCGATCCTGAAACTCGATGGTGCCCGCAACATGCCGTTTCTGCGGTTCCGTGACAGCGACACGGTCGAGGTGGGTGAATTGGTGCTGGCCATCGGCAACCCCTTTGGCGTGGGCCAGACGGTTAGCAGCGGCATCGTGTCCGGCCTTGCGCGGTCAGGCACGGCCACGGGCAACGCGCGGGGGTATTTCATCCAGACAGATGCGCCGATCAATCCCGGCAATTCGGGTGGTGCGCTTATCGATATCAACGGCGATCTGATCGGGGTGAACACCTCAATCCTAACACGGTCCGGCGGATCGAACGGCATCGGTTTTGCCATTCCGTCGGCCTTGGTTGAGCAATTCGTTAAACAAGCAACATCAGGCGAACAGCGTTTCCAGCGTCCTTGGGCCGGTCTGACAGGGCAGTCCGTGGATGCGGATATTTCCGAAAGTCTGGGCAGCGATCTGGCCACGACAACGGGGAAATGCAAAGGTGTTCCAGTTGTTGCAATTATGAAGAGACCAATACGGCAAACCAGAACCATAGTATCCACTCTCACCTCTAGCGTTGCACTTGGGAGGTCGAACCGCCTGAAAGTAAGGCAGGGGCATGACCGTCTTGCCAACAAACTCGCCAGACG
>CATNDK010000283.1 GCA_950096585.1 Thalassococcus halodurans
GCCGGTGAATACAACTGGGGCGGTGCCGCGGGAACCGGCTATCACGCGGACCCTGCCGAAGATATGATCGCGCTGCTGATGATCCAGTCGCCCGCCAATCGGGGGCCGAGGCCCAGCTTGCGTCCATTACCACCAGCAACGGCGCGTCGCTGGCTGTCTGGTCGCGGGCTTCGGGGTTCAGGATCGGGCCTGCCATGGCGATGATCACGGCGGCCACCGCCAGCATCCGCAACAGCAGAAGCCACCAAGGTGTGCGGTCGCTGATCTGTTCTTCGTCTTTTAGACCCAGCAGCAGGACCACACCGGGGAACATACGGCGTACAGGTGCGGGCGGCACGGCCCGCAGGATGATCCACAGGATCGGCAGGGCCACCAGGCCCAGCAGCAACCAAGGTGCGGTAAAGCCCAACGCGCCGATCATCGTGCAGCACCCCCGTCAAAGGCGCGCCACATCCAGAGTAGCGCGGATTGCGCGCTTTCGTTGGTGTGGTGGCAATTGAACTGCCATCCTGTCGCGCGACACAACTGTTGCAGCCGGTCGCGGCGTTCGTTCAGGCGGTCCAGATAGCGGTCGCGCAGGTCTTTGGCCTTCAGGGTTTCAAAGCTGATGGTGCGGCCAACGGATTCGAATATCGTGCGTCCTTCGAACGGAAATGCCTCTTCCATCGGGTCCAACACCTGAAGCAGAACGCCACGCACACCGCGATCCGCCGCTTTGGCCAAAGCGGCCTCAACTGCGTCGATATCGCCTAGGAAGTCCGAGGCAAACACAGCTTTGGCGTGGGGGATCATCCCTCGTGCTTCTGGCGGGGCATAATCTTGTGCGTCGTCGGTTGAAAACGCCTCGGCCAGTCGGAGGATTTGCTGCTCACCACGACGGGGCGGCAGGGTGAAACCCGTTAGGCCCACGCGTTCGCCCCCACGGATCAGCAGGATCGCCATCGCCAGCATCAGAACACGGGCGCGGGACGCTTTGGTTTCTGTATCCTTGGTGCCTGCGAACTGCATGGATGCGCCTTGGTCGAGCCACAGGATCACGCTTTGGGCGATCTGCCATTCGCGGTCGCGAACAAACTGCGCGTCGCCCTTGGCCGATCTGCGCCAGTCGATGGACCGCAGGCTGTCGCCCTGCATCATCGGGCGGTATTGCCAGAAATCGTCGCCTTGTCCGGCACGACGGCGGCCGTGTTCACCCAAAAGAACGCCACTGGCCAGATGATCGGCCTTGGCCAGCAACGCAGGCAGCGTGCTGGCGGCGATTTCCGCGTCGCGTCTTAGGGTGAGCGGTTGTGTCACGCAGCGGCCTCGGACGTTTGCAGGCCAGCGGCGATTGTGTCGATGATTTTGCCTAGGTCCTCACCACGGGCACGGGCCGAGAAGGTCAGCGCCATACGGTGGATCAGAACGGGTTTCGCCATCGCCAACACATCTTCGGGCGACGGGGCAAGGCGGCCCTGCAGCAGCGCACGGGCCCGAACCGTCAACATCAGCGCCTGAGCGGCACGCGGGCCTGGGCCCCATGCCACGGTGTCGCGCACCAGATCGGGCGCAGAGGGATCATCGGGGCGGAAGGTGCGGACCAGATCAAGGATCATTTCCACAACGCCTTCGCCCACGGGCATCCGGCGCAGCAGGTGCTGGGCCGCGATCAGCGTTTCGGGATCGAACACCTGATGGGCCTGTGCGTCTTCGGTGCCCGTTGTGGCCAGCAAAATGTCGCGTTCTGTGTCGCGGTCTGGATAGGCCACGTCGATCTGTACAAGGAAACGGTCAAGCTGCGCTTCGGGCAGGGGATAGGTGCCTTCCTGTTCAATTGGGTTTTGCGTAGCCAACACATGGAAAGGTGCGGCCAATGCGCGGGTTTCGCCCGCCACGGTCACGACCTTTTCCTGCATCGCCTGCAACAGCGCCGACTGGGTGCGCGGCGAGGCGCGGTTGATTTCGTCGGCCATCAGAAGCTGGCAAAAGATCGGGCCTTGAATGAACTTAAACGCCCGCGATCCGTCAGGGCCGGTTTCCAGAACCTCGGAGCCAAGGATATCGGCGGGCATCAGGTCGGGTGTGAACTGAACGCGGTTGCCATCCAGCCCCATAACCGTTGAAAGCGTGTCGACCAGACGCGTCTTGCCCAGACCCGGTAGACCGATCAGCAGGGCATGACCGCCACATAGCAGCGCGGACAGCGTCAGATCAACGACCTGTTCCTGACCGATGAAACGCTTGGTGATTGCCTGCTTGGCCTCGGCCAGTTTGCTTTCCAGCGCCTCGATCTCGGCGACCAGATTTTCCGTGTCGGCCATGACATAACTCCCTTGCAGGCTAAACTATTGTAGATGAGTGTATCGCGCGAACAGGAAATGGCAAAAGCAATGAGTACACAAAATCCCGTTATCCCGTCCGCAGAAGGGATTGCAGCATCGGTTCGTGCATCAAAAACACGCGGATTACCGCCGGTGCACAAATGGAACCCGCCGTTCTGCGGTGATCTGGACATGCGTATCGCGCGGGATGGCACGTGGTTCTACGAAGGTTCGCCGATTGGGCGCATCGGTTTGGTGAAGCTGTTCTCATCGATTCTGAAGATGGAAGACGGACGTTACTTTCTTGTGACGCCTGTAGAAAAAGTCGGAATCACCGTCGATGATGCGCCCTTTGTGGCAACGGATTTCACCGTGACAGGCGAGGGGCAGGATCAGGTGATCCGGTTCGAAACCCACGTGGGCGATTTCACCGATGCGGGCCCTGACAATCCGATCCGCGTGGAGCGTGATGACGCCAGCGGAGAGCCTGCGCCTTATGTCCATGTCCGTGCGGGGCTTGAGGCGCTGATCGACCGCAAAAGTTTTTATCGGCTGGTGGAACTGGGCGTCGAAAATGACGGTTGGTTCGGTGTTTGGTCGCAGGGGCAGTTCTTTCCGATGATCCCTGCGGACGAACTGGACCTGTAAAGGGTGAAGTTCGCGGCGAACATCACCTTGTTGGATTTCGGCTGTCCGGTTTTGGACCGGCCGTCGTGGGCCAAGCAGCTTGGGTTCGACGGGATCGAGTGTCTGTTTCCCTATGACCATTCGTTGGACGAATGGGATAACGCTTTGTCCGGTCTGCCTGTCGCGTTGATCAATTCGCCTGAGCCGGACTGGGCGGCAGGGGCCCGTGGGTGCGGGGCTTTGGTTGGCTGCGAAGAAACGTTTCGCGAACGCGCTGGGCATGCGCAGGCCTATGCCAAGGCGCTGGGCGCGGATCGGCTGCATCTGTTGTCGGGGAATTCAATGGGCTCAGATGCGTTGGCGGCGCTTGTGCGAAACCTGCAATGGGCGGCGGACAGCGCGCCTGATTTGATGCACACGATCGAGCCGCTGAACCCGATCGATATGCCTGGCTATTTCCTGAACGATTACCATCTGGCGATTGATATTCTTGCGCAGGTGGATCGGCCCAATGTCGGCCTGCAATACGATGCATGGCACGCACAGCGCATTCATGGTTCGGCGCTGGACGTGTGGAACGACTGCAAAACCCACGTCACCCACGTCCAAATCGCAGGGCTAGTCGCCCGCAACGCCCCCGATCTGACGAACGCAGACGAGGTCGCGCTGCTAGGGGCGATTGCGGATCACGGATATGACGGCTGGATCAGCGCGGAATACATGCCTGGACCAGCGGATGATCCCGACTGGCTGGCCAAGGCACGGCAGATCACAGGTTAGGGTCAGTCGCCAAGCTTGGCGTGCACCTCGTCCAGATCGATCTCGGCGATGGGCATTTTGTTGCCCGGATTTTCGAAATCGTATTTGAACAGGTCGAAATCCCGTTTGTAGATTTCATAGACCAGATGCATCGACAGATCGTCGAAGTAATCCTCGACCGGATGGGCGCGTTTGGGGCCGTGACCTTCGCTTTCGTTAAAGCGCGGGATATCGGCCAGAACCACCGGATGTTTGGTTTCGATGTTGTCCAGAACCTCTTGCATCCCGTCGTTGAATGCTTCGGTCCAGAAAATCTTGTTATAGCGGCCGCCGTTGACGATGAACGTCGATACGGGGCCGGACATGGCGGACCAGGGAATGTCAAG
>CATNDK010000284.1 GCA_950096585.1 Thalassococcus halodurans
CATGGTGTGTCGTGTTTCCTTACTTGACGGAGCCGGCCAGCAGGCCGCGCACGAGGTATTTCTGCATCGCGAAGAAGACCAGCAGCGGCACTGCGATGGAGACGAAGGCGGCCGCGGCGAGGATGCCCCAGTCGCCCCCGCGCGAGCCCAGCAGGTCGTCGGCGATCTTGACGGTCATCACCCAGCTTTCGGAATTGGACGGCAGGAATACTTTGGCCACCAGCAAATCATTCCATGTCCAAAGGAATTGGAAGATCGCAAAGGATGCCAATGCCGGAAAGGACAGTGGCAGCACGATCTTGGTGAAGACCTGAAAGTCGGTCGCCCCATCCACCTTGGCGCTTTCGATGATATCCCGCGGCAGGCCGACCATGTAATTCCGCAGCAAATAAATCGCGAGCGGAAGGCCGAAACCGGTGTGCGCCAGCCAGATCCCGAGAAAGCTTTGACCGATCCCCACTTTGTTGTGGAACGTCAGCATCGGAACCAGCGCCAACTGAAGCGGCACAACCAACAGGCCCACGACGACAGCCACTAGAAAGCCGCGACCGGCAAAATCCATCCACGCCAAAGCGTAGGCGGCAAAAGCTGCGATCAGGATCGGGATGATCGTCGCCGGAATGGTCACCGTCAGCGTGTTGATAAACGCGCGGTCCATGCCCGCCGAGCCTAGAATGGTTTCATAGTTGATCAGCGTAAATTCAGGCGGCGTTTCCGCCATGATATAAACCGACGGCGCGCGAGTGATGTCTTTGGTCGAGGTGTAGGTAAAGTCCCCATTTGCCGCGACAGTAAGCGAGCGGTCGATCACGGCCGTGTCCGGCATGATCTTATTCCCGTCTTCGTCCAGGTCCGGAAATACAGGGGCCTCACCAGTCGGATAGCCCAGTTCCAGTTTGATATCGTCAACCTTGCCGTCGGGTTCGGTCACATCCACCACAAAGCGCGCCATCGTTTGACCGACCTTCGCCGCACCCGGATCACGTGCCTGAATACCAAAGGACGCCACGCTGCCACGTCCTTCGCCGAACACGTTGCCCTCCAGCACATACAAACCATCGACTTGCTGCACGCCTTCGGGTTCAGGGTTAATGCGATAAGCTTGTTCCACTGGGAACATCGACGCCCACCAACCCGACTGACCAATCTGGTCTCGGTCACGGAACGAAGACACCAACAGACCGACGGTGGGCACCAGCCAAAGGATGACAAGCAAAAGCACCGACAGGTTGCTAACGATGGAAAGAGACGATTTTTGTCCTGCGATATTGTCCATGTCCCTGCCCCCTCAGCGCATTTCCGACCGCGCTTGGCGGATATTCCAGATCATGACAGGCAGCACGATCAGCATGATGACAAAGGCCACAGCAGTCGCGCGCCCGTCGTCGCGGAACATAAAGTCCATCATGTAGCTGGGTAGAATTTCGGTGGCAAAGTTCCCGCCTGTCATCGCGTAAACGATATCGAAAACCTTCAGCACGAGGATGGTGATCGTCGTCCAGACAACCACAATGGTGCCTTTGATCTGCGGGACTTTGATTTTGAAGAAAATCTGGAACGGGTTCGCGCCATCAATGATCGCCGCCTCGACCGTTTCTTCTGGGATACCCCGCAGCGCCGCCGACAGGATCACCATGGCAAAACCAGTTTGAATCCAAACAAGAATGACCATCAGGAAAAAGTTGTTCCAGAACGGGATTTGCAAAACGTCCAGCGGAGCCATCCCGAAATAGTCGCGCACAGCATTGATGATCCCGATATCAGGATCATTGGCATAAACGAATTTCCAGATCAGCGACGCGCCCACAAAGGAAATCGCCATGGGCATAAAGATCAGCGATTTCGCGATATTGCCCCAGCGCAGGCGGTCCGTCAGTTGCGCCACCAGCAGGCCAAAGAAGGTGGCTGCGGCGGGCACGACCAAGGCCCAAAGGACGTTGTTCAGAAAGGCCGTTCGAAAGCCTTCCTCTGAAAACATCTGTACGTAGTTGCCAAGTCCTATGAATGTGTCGCCGGATCGGTTGTAGAGCGAGCGGATAAAGCTGCCGATCACGGGATAAATCAGATAAAGGCTTAGCGCGAAAAGAGCCGGAAACAGGAACAGCCACGGGCGCACCATCGTGGCGCGATTGATGTTTCTTCCGTGATCGTCATTCCGTGCAGGAAAGATCAGCTTATCAAGGATCAGGTTCGATCCGTAAAAGTAGGCGATACAACCGCCCACCCCGATCAGGATCGTCAGAATTCCCTGCAATACCGGTGACATAACGCGCGTCCTTCCCCTGAACCTATAGCGCAAGTCTCAGGCCGAAACGCCGAGACCATGACAGCCCCACCAACCGGCAGGGCCGTCACATTCATGCAGTTCGCTTACTGGATCGAGTCCCAGCGTTCCTGAATGGCAGTCGCCACATCACCCGCGCTTGCGCCTGTGACGTAGTCAACCATACCGGTCCAGAATGCGCCCGCGCCGATTTCAGACGGCATCAGGTCAGACGCGTCAAACCGGAAGGTCGATGCATTCTGCAGGATTTCGCCCTGCGCCTTCGAGGACTCATCGGCGTAGTTATCAAGGTTCACACCCGCATGCGCGGTCAGGAAGCCGCCCTGCGCCATCCAAAGTTCATGCGCGATCGGTGTTTTGAAGTACTCGATCAGAGCATTGGTTGCATCGGACGGATTTGTGATGCCGAACAATGTTCCTGCACCCAGAACCGGCTTACCCAGATCTTTGCCCTCATACGCCGGGAAGTAGAAGAAATCGGCATCATCGCCCATTGCTGTGCCTTCCGGGAAGAATGCAGGAATGAACGACGCCTGACGGTGCATGTAGCATTCGGGCGGAATTGCGAACAGGCCGTTCGGGCTATCACGGAAGTCTGTTGTGGCAACTGCCTGCGCGCCGCCCTGAACATAGGCGTCGTTCTTGGCAAAATAGCCGAACTCTTCGATGGCTTCGACGACTTTCGGATCGTCAAACTTCATCTCGTTCGACACCCACTGGTCATAAACCGCAGGCTCTTGTGTGCGCAGCATCAGGTCTTCGACCCAGTCCGTCGCCGGCCAACCTGTTGCAGCACCAGAGCCCAGACCAATGCACCAAGGTGTACCACCGTCTGCCACGATCTGATCGGTCAGCTCTTTCAACTCTTCCATGGTTTCGGGAATGTCGTATCCCGCTTCGTCAAATGCGGTTGGCGAATACCAAACGAGCGATTTAAGGTCGACGCGATAGAACATGCCGTACAGCTGATCGTTGCCATCGGGATCGGCATATGTGCCCAGATCAACCCACGAGCTACCCGCAGCGAAATTCTCTTTGACCCACTCCGCCGTGCCTTCGGGCATCGGCGTCAGGAAGCCTTGCTTGGCCAGATCAGCGGCCAGACCAGGCTGCGGAAAGACTGCGATATTCGGTGCCGAACCGGAACGCGCCGAGATCACGATATCCTGCTCGAAGCTGTCGGAACCGGAATAGTTCACAGTCGCGCCAGTGGCTTCTTCGAAATAGCTCAGGACGATATCGACCTTTTCCTTTTCGACGCCAGTCCACGGGCCGGTCATTGTGATCGTTTCACCTTCAAGGTTGTACGTATCAGCGATAGCCGCAAGGCTATCCCAGTTAAAGGCGCCTTCGCCTTCGTTAAACGGCAAATGGCCAGCGGCATGTGCGCCACCAGCGACCAGAGCAGCGGCAGCTGCCGTCCCCAACAAAGTTTTCATCATTCCTGTTGTCCTCCCAAAAATCATCGCTTTGAAGAATCGTTTCAAAGTTTTTCAAAGCGCTTTGATAAATCCAAAACTGTCGCACGGCAGAGCAACTGTCAATGGCCGAAATGTTCTTTTGATCAGACTTTAATGCTGCAATGCAGCTAGAAATGAACGAAAAATAGGCTTCCAACGCTTTAGCAACTGTGCCAAATGTTAACGAGTTTTTGAAAGCGCTTTGAAAGCCAATATGAACCTAAAAGAACTCGCAGAGCACCTGAACCTGTCACAAACCACGGTTAGTCGTGCCCTAAACGGCTACCCGGAGGTCAAGGAAGCCACGCGCCTGCGTGTCGAG
>CATNDK010000285.1 GCA_950096585.1 Thalassococcus halodurans
CCGCGCCAGCAGGCCGATACCGGGCCAGCCCGCGACTTCGGATTTGGACACGAAATAGATATTCTTCAATGAATTCAGAACAAAGATATCCAGCCAAGACGAATGGTTCGCGACAATCGCGCCATGATCCGTCATCTGCTGCCCCCTTACGTGAACCGGCAAACGCATGATGCGCAACGACAGCTTGCACACACCTTGCGTGATCCATGGCGTGACCGGGCGGCGCATCTTGAACACCGGACGTTCCACCAATCGCGTCAGCAGCAACAACCCCAAACCGCCGAACACGACAGTTCCCATAACCGACCCGCGCACCGCAACCCGCGCCCAGCCGGCTGGTCCGATCCGAAGCTTTTCGGGCCGTTCTTCGTCATCCCACGTTTGGCTCATGTGGCGTCCTTGGTGTAAATGCCCTTTTGCCGCGCATTCAGGCGTTGCGTGTCCATGATCAGGCAGACATCGGTGGTGTTAAACTGGTGGTCAACGAAGGCCCCATCACCGACCGCCCCACCAAGGCGCAAGTACGCTTTGATCAGCGCGGGCGTTTCCAGCACTGCGCGACGGCGGTCAACCTGATCCTCGGGCAAGACGTTCAAGCTTTGGTATTCTTTGGACCGCACACGCAAATCCTCGGACACCAGATGGCGGTGATGCAGATTGGATAAAGGATGTGCCAGCGCATCAATGTCGGTGCCATGAAAACTGGCTGTGCCGAACAGGATGTCGATATCGTGCTGGGTGACGTAATCGGCCAAGGCCTGCCACAGCACCATCATACCGGCCCCACCGCGATAGTCCTTATGTAGGCAGGATCGTCCAAGTTCCAATAACTTACGGCCAGACCTTAACAATGGACCAAGGTCATACTCCGCATCCGAATAGAACCGCCCAATGTTTCGTGCCTGATCATCCCGCAAAAGCCGGTACACCCCGACAACCTGATCATCAGTGCGGCTTTCATCCAGCAAAAGCAGGTGGTCGAAATGCGGATCGAACGCGTCGCGTTCAAGGCCCGCGTCATGATCCACCAGATCACCATCACCGCCCAGTTCGCGCACGAACACATCATACCGCAACCTTTGCGCCGCCAGAAGATCGGCGTCGTCCCGCGCTAGGCGTGTCGTGAAACGAGGCGTCTGGCCCGTCATCGAGGTCCCCCTTTGGTCCGAGCCGGTTCTAATGCGAAAGGGAATTCCGGCGCAACAGGCCGATTGCCGCTGATCCAGGGCCAAAACACGACCTTACGTTTGGTACCGCCGCCTTTGCCAGAGTTTGTTAACCTTTTGGTAACCTCTAAGGCACTAGCTGGGATCGAATACCGGCGTCAGGGTCACAAATCGCCCGTCGATCACGACTTTTCCCTCATCCGGGAAGTTGACTGTAATCCGCCCGCCGATGTTCGATTGAACTTGCCCTGTGCCCCATTGGGGCTGATCAGGGTGTCTGACAAGCATACCAGGCTCGAGAATGGCATTTAGATCACTAGACATTAAACAGCCCCTTCCGGAATTTGATGCCGGTTCGTCGGCGTCCCAGATTACAGATAGCGCCGCGTTGGCCGCATTGGTAGGGTCGCGGTTGTGCCACGATCTAATTAGCCCTGTCGGAGCGATCCAGAACGGGATCGAATTGATCGGTCTGTCGCCAAGCGTTGATCCCGCGGGCGATGAAATGCGCCTGATGACGCACAGCGTTGAAAATGCCTCGGCCAAACTGAAATTCTTTCGCATCGCCTTTGGTCTGTCCTGCGACAAATCCCAAGTCAGCCGCCAATCGGTTCAGGCCATTTTTGACGGTTTCACTCGTGGCACACGCAAACAGGTTGAACTGGCCGGAACCGAAACGATGACCCGAACGCAGGCACAACTGGTGATGTTGGCCTTTCTTTGTCTGGAATCCGTCTTGCCGATGGGTGGCCGCATCGCCGTGATCATCGAACCACGAGGCGCAGAATTAACGGTTCTGAACGGTCAGTTGGATGCCGAACATCCTTTGTGGCAAGCCTTTGAATCTCCGGTAGATCTGAAAACGCTTCAACCCGCCCATGTCCAATTTGCACTGCTGCCGATCCTTAGCGCAAAAAAAAACCGGCGCCCTCAATTGCATGACGACGCCGGCGTAATTTCTTTAACGGTGTAGGATTACTTCCGAACCGTCCCGTCGCCTGTGACCAGATACTTGAAGCTGGTGAGCTGCGCCGCGCCGACCGGGCCCCGGGCGTGCATCTTGCCGGTGGCAATGCCGATCTCGGCCCCCATGCCGAACTCGCCGCCATCGGCGAACTGGGTCGAGGCGTTGCGCATCAAAATCGCACTGTCGACACGTTCGAAGAAACGGTTCGCTGTGTCGTCGTTCTCGGTCAGGATGCATTCCGTATGGGCCGAGCTGTATTTGCGAATGTGCTCGATCGCGGCATCCACATCATCCACGACCTTGGCCGCAATGATCCGGTCCAGATATTCACAACCCCAGTCCGTATCCGTCGCTGCCACAGTGCCCGGCACCGATTGCAAAACGCCATCGGCGCGCACTTCGATCCCTGCATCCATCAGCGCGCGCAAAACGCCTTGCCCGATGGTGTCGACAACATCGCGGTGGATCAGCAGACATTCCGCCGCGCCACAAATGCCTGTGCGGCGTGTTTTGGCGTTCAGCACAACGTCCAGCGCTTTGATCGGATCGGCATCAACATCGATGTAGACATGCACAATGCCCTCAAGGTGCGCAAACACAGGCACCCGCGCCTCGCGCTGGACCAGACCGACAAGGCCCTTGCCGCCGCGCGGAACGATCACATCGATGAAATCCGTCATTTTCAACATTTCCGACACCGCTGTTCTATCGCGTGTGGGAACCAATTGAATGGCGGCCTCGGGCAGGCCAGCAGCAACCAGTCCCTGCACAAGGCACTGGTGGATTAGACCCGAGGAATGAAAACTTTCTGAACCGCCACGCAGAATAACCGCATTGCCCGCCTTCAGGCACAGCGCACCTGCATCAGCAGTCACGTTCGGACGGCTTTCATAGATCACGCCAATCACGCCCAACGGTGTACGGACGCGTTTGATGTTCAGGCCGGTGGGTTGGTCCCATTCGGCAATCACAGCGCCAACGGGATCGGTCTGGCCAGCAATCGCACGCAAACCGTCACAGATGGACTGGATACGGGCCTCATCCAACAGCAGACGGTCCATCATCGCATCGGACAAACCCTTTTCACGACCATACTCAAGGTCTTTCGCATTGGCAGCGATGATCTCGGCTCGGCGTTCCCAGACGATGTCTGCGGCTGTCGACAGCGCCTTTTCCTTGGCCTCGGATGGGGCAAAGGCCAACTCCGCCGCGGCCGCTTTGGCGCGCGCACCGATATCCTGCATCATGGCATGAATTTCGATCTGTTCGGTCATGTCTTTGCCCTATCTTCTGGTTTCAATTTCCGGCGCTTACAGCGCCATGTCGTCACGGTGCACAAGAACCGCACGGCCCTCATACCCCAAAACACCTGCGATTTCATCCGATCTGCGGCCCTGGATGGCACGCGCCTCGGTGGATGTATACCGGCAGAGCCCCTGTCCAAGATCACGACCTTCACGGTCGCGGATCACAATCGGGTCACCTCGTCCGAACGTGCCCGAGATCGCCGTGATGCCCGCAGGCAAAAGCGACTTGCCCGCGGTCAACGCCTTGGCGGCGCCATCGTCGACCGTGACGATGCCACGGGGCTTCATCGAAGCAATCCAGCTTTTGCGCGCTGTCTGCGGGTCAATCATCGGCTTGAACCACGTCGCCGCCGCACCATTTTCCAATGCAGTCAGCGGGTTAAGGACCGATCCTTCAGTGATCGCCATGGCACAACCCGCGGCCATCGCGGTCTTACCAGCCATTAGTTTGGTCTTCATTCCGCCCTTGGACAGACCGGAACCCGCATCACCTGCCATCGCCTCGATCTCGGGTGTGATCTTGTCGATGAAATCATATCGCTTGGCTGTCGGATCGGTGTTGGGGTTTGCCGAATAGAACCCGTCCACGTCGGACAACAGGATCAACTGAT
>CATNDK010000286.1 GCA_950096585.1 Thalassococcus halodurans
CTTCCGGCCCGGCGTTGCCGAACGGCTGGGGCTTGGATCAGAAAGCCTGATGCAAAAGCACCCGTCGCTTATCTATTGTTCGATCTCGGGGTTTGGGCAGGACGGCCCGATGCGCGACTTTCCCGCGATTGATCAGGTGATCCAGAGCGTATCCGGTCTGATGCTTCTGTCCGGCCACGAAGGCGAGCCGGCCGAGCGTATCGGATTTCCCATCGTTGATACCTATTCCGCGCTTCTGTCCGCGTTTGCCATCCTGTCCGCCGTGCTTCAGCGTGAACGCGACCCAAAGCGCAAGGGGCAGGTAATTGACGTGTCCATGTTGGACGCAACCATGGTGATGATGAGCGCGGTTGTCGGCCCGATGATGCTGTCCGGCCAGACACCCACGCGGGCAGGCAACCGCGGGTTTTCTGGCGCCCCGACAGCTGACACGTTCCCAACAGGCGACGGAGAGATCACGATCGGCGCGGTACAGCAGGTTCAGGTCGAACGGCTGTTCCGCACGTTGGATTGCATGGACCTATTGGCGGACGAACGCTTTGCAACACCAGACGCCCGACTAGCGAACGACATGGCGTTGCGAGAGCTTCTACTAGCACGCTTCGCGACACGAACGGCCATTGAGTGGGAGACCGACTTGGCCGCGGCGGGCGTGCCAGCAGGCAAGGTAAGACCGCTGAAAGAGGCGATGGACATGCCGCAAGTCGAATCGCGCGACCTGTTTTTGGATCTGCCAGACGGATCCAAAATCCTGAACGCAGGCTTTCGTTTTGAACACGATGGCCCGTCGCTGAACGCCAACGCCCCTGATCTTGGTGCGGATACCGACAGCGTTCTGAACAAATTGCGCCAAACTGCGCGCTGACCAAACCATCTTTCAGTTCAGAAAATAAAAAAGGGCCGCGAAAGCGACCCTGTTTTAATGGTCGGAGTGAGAGGATTCGAACCTCCGACCCCCTGCTCCCGAAGCAGGTGCGCTACCAGGCTGCGCTACACTCCGACTGTGGCGGGCGGGATAGCCGAGCCGCAGGCGTTTGGCAAGGCCTGTTTACGGCCTTCTTTGCCATCCCAGCAAACGGCGCAAAACACCGATCCGCAACTGCGTGCCGGTTTCGAACCGCGACCGGCTGCGCAGAACGGGCGTATTCTCGGATGCGTTCTGCTGACCTTCGCGAAGAACGATGTAAATGCCGCTGGCGATGATGACACCGGCGCCCAGAAGCGTGACCAAATCCGGGGTTTCGTTAAACAGCAAGGTGCCAAAGAAAATCGCCCACAGAATCTGGGAATACTGCATCGGGGCCACGATCACGGCCTCGCCTGCGCGGTAGGCCAGAATGATCACAATAGACGCCGTGAACCCCAAAAGCGCCATGCCCAGCAGCAGCGCAAGATGTTCGACAGGCATCGGCACATAGACGAACGGCATAGCCGCGCCCATGACCACAAAGTTCGCCAGCATCGGGTAAAGCACCAGCACTTCGGCCCGTTCGGCGCTTCCCACCTTGCGCACGATGATCGAGGCCAGTGCACTACCAACAGACGCCACCATCGCCGCAAGATGCCCAAGGGACAGTTCGGTCGTCCCGGGCCGCAGCACGATCAGAACGCCACCCAGACCGACGATAACCGCCATCCAACGGCGCAAGCGTACCTTTTCGCCCAATATCGGGATCGACAGGATCGTGATCAGCAAGGGCGAGGCAAACAGAATGGCGTAGGTTTGCGCCAAGGGAAGCACCGTAAAAGCGTAAAAAGCTGACAGGCCGGTGACGACCACGGCGGCAGTCCGCGTCAGCGTCCACCACGGATGCGCGGCGCGCAACGTGCCCGGCTGTGGATCACGGATCAACATGACGGTGGCCAGCGGAAAGCTGAACAGAACCGAAAAGAACACGATCTGGAATGGGGTGTAATTGACGCCCAGCTCTTTCACGATCACATCGTGTGTGGCGTATAGGGCAAAAGAGAGCAGCGCTAGCAGCGCGCCTTTGGCGTTCTGTCCCATGGTCTTGATCCGGTTATGTTAACGCTAACCCGATCATGCTTTTCAGGGAAAGAAAGGAATGGCAAGCGTTCGGCCCGCCATTCCTGTGAAATATCGCGTTTGCGTTTACAGCGACGCGTCCAGAGCGGCGACGATCGCATCACCCATGGCGGATGTGGAAACCGGATCACGGCCCTCTTCGCCCAGCAGGTCCGCTGTGCGGTAACCGTCGGCCAGAACCGCTTCGATTGCTTTTTCCAGACGTGTGGCTTCGTCACCTTGGTCAAAGCTGTAGCGCAGTGCCATCGCAAAGCTGAGGATACAGGCGATCGGGTTTGCTTTGCCCTGACCTGCGATGTCCGGTGCGGAACCGTGTACCGGTTCGTACATCGCTTTCGGACGACCGTTGGCCATAGGCGCACCCAAGGATGCGGACGGCAACATACCCAGCGAACCTGTCAGCATCGCTGCCAGATCGGACAGCAGATCGCCGAACAGGTTGTCTGTCACGATCACGTCGAACTGTTTGGGCCAGCGTGTCAGCTGCATCGCACCTGCGTCTGCGTACATGTGGCTCAGTTCGACCTCGGGGTAATCCGCGCCAACACGTGTCACGACTTCGCGCCACAGGATGCCGGATTCCATCACGTTCGCTTTTTCCATCGAGCACAGTTTCTTGTCGCGCTTCATGGCCAGTTCGAACGACGCGCGTGCAACGCGGTCGATTTCGGATTCTGTGTAACGCTGGGTGTTGATGCCCACGCGTTCGTTGCCTTCTTCGAAGATACCACGCGGTTCGCCAAAATAGACGCCCGATGTCAGTTCGCGCACGATCATGATGTCGAGGCCGGACACAACTTCGGTCTTCAGGGACGAGAAATCGGCCAGCGCGTCAAAGCACTGCGCGGGGCGCAGGTTGGCGAACAGATCCATTTCCTTACGCAGGCGCAGCAGGCCGCGCTCGGGCTTCACGCTGAAGTCCAGAACGTCGTACTTGGGGCCGCCAACGGCGCCCAGCAGAACGGCGTCAACCTCTTGGGCTTTGGCCATTGTGTCGTCGTGCAGCGGTGTGCCGTGGGCGTCATATGCCGCGCCACCAACCAGATCTTCGCTTACGTCAAAAACCAGATCGCGCTTGGCACCGAACCAGTCGATGATCTTGCGAACTTCGGCCATGACCTCGGGGCCGATACCGTCACCAGGAAGAATAAGAAGCGAAGGGTTGCTCATTGCGTGAATCCTTTGTTCATTGTCGCGTTTCGCCTAATGGTTGGACGCGGAAGGGTCAAGAAATCACGGCGGTCAATTCTTCTGCCAGTATGTCCCAAACCCTGCGAATACGCGGGGTATTTCGCAACGATTCATGCACGGCAAGCCATAACGGTAGGGTTGGTAAGGGAATTTCCGGAAAGAGCCGCGTCACACCCGGCGTTTTGTCGGCAATCGTTGTTTGTGCAAACCCGATCCCGCATCCCGCGCGGATCAGTTCCCAATAGACGGGATGATGATCGCAGCGCGTGGCAAACCAATCGCGTTGTGCAGCGATTCCCATGTTCCGCATGCCGCGCACGATCAGATCTGACCGGTCATAGCCGACCAGATCCATCTTCCACATATCATTGAGCGATGCGGGCTGACCCATGCGTTCCAAGTAACTTTCAGAGGCATAGACACCCAATTCCAGATCACCCAGATGGCGGGTCACAATGTCCAACTGACGTGGCTGGTGCATCCTGACGGCGATGTCCGCCTCTCGGTACAACAGGTTTTCGGTTCGGTCGGTCGCCACGACATCAACGCTGATTTCGGGTTCTTCTTGGCGGATGCGGGCGATGATGGCAGGTAGATGATGATAGGCTGTAAATTCGCTGGCAGTGATCCGGACAGGGCCCGATACGCTATCGGACCTGCCAATCGCTGCACGGCCCAGCGCGTGAAACCCGTCTGACATGGCCTGCGCATGGGGCAACAGGGCCTGACCTGCCTCGGACAGTTCAAGGCCACGGGGACGGCGTTCAAACAGGGTCAGGTTCAGCGTGTCTTCGATCTGTCTGATC
>CATNDK010000287.1 GCA_950096585.1 Thalassococcus halodurans
ATGTTGCAGCGTCGTCTGGATGCAGGCGACAGCGTGATCGGCAAGAAGATCGGCCTGACCAGCCGCGCCATTCAGGATGCGCTGGGCGTGTATCAGCCGGATTTCGGTCAAGTGACCAAGACCATGCTGTTCGAAGACGGTGCCATCATCGATCTGAGCAAACTGATGCAGCCGCGCCTTGAAGGCGAACTGGCCTTCCGTCTGAAAGAAGACCTGATGGGGCCGGGCGTAACCACCACCGATGTGATCCGCGCCACCGAATACGTCACCCCCTGTTTCGAGATCGTCGATACCCGTTTCGAGGATTGGCAAATCCGTATTCAGGACACGGTCGCCGACAATGCATCCTGCGGTGTGTTCGTTCTGGGCGCGGCCAAGGCAGACCCCCGCGATCTGGACCTCAGCCTTGCGGGCATGGTCATCGAAAAGAACGGTGAGGTTGTCGCCACAGGCGCCGGTGCTGCTGTGCAGGGATCGCCCGTGATGGCGGTGGCATGGCTGGCCAACACGTTGGGCGAATTGGGTATCGGCCTGAAAGCTGGCGAAATCATCCTGTCGGGCGCGCAGGCCCCGTTGTTGGCGGTGACCGACGGCGACCATTTTACCTGCGAAATCGCGGGCATCGGAAAATGCGAAATGCGGTTTGCAGGAAGGGCAATGGTATGAGCCTTGATAACCCCAAAACCCTGAACGACGAGGCCATCATCCGCTTGGCCGAACGGGTCGAAACCGCACAGCGCTATGCGACGCCGATCCACAAGCTGACGCAAGACTACCCTGACATGACCCTGTCCGAGGCCTACCGCGTCCAGACCGCGTTGCGCCGCAGCTACGAGGCACGCGGTCAGCGCGTCATCGGCTGGAAGGCGGGCCTGACGTCCAAACCCAAGATGGCGCAGATGGGCGTGTCGACACCGGGCGTGGGATTCTTGACTGACGCGATGGAGCGTCCGGCCAACAGCAAGATTACGGTCAGCGACCTGATCCACCCGCGGGTCGAGGCCGAGATCGCCTTTGTCACCAAATCCGACTTGTCCGGCAAAGTGACCGCTGAGCAGGTCATGGCGGCAACCGACTATGTGCAGCCCGCCCTCGAAGTCATCGACAGCCGCTTTTCCGGTTTCAAATTCGATCTGGAAAGCGTGATCGCCGACAACAGCAGCTCGGCCCGTTATGTGCCCGGTGGCCGCATGATCCGCCCTGATGCGCTGGATCTGCGCACTGTGGGCGTGGTTCTGGAACACAACGGCGACATCGCCCAGATCGGCGCGGGCGCCGAGGTGCTGGGCCACCCCGCCGAGGCCATCGCCATGTTGGTCGGCGTTCTGGATGACATGGGTGAGGTGCTGCCCGCAGGCAGTTTTGTCATGGCCGGTGCCATCACCGCCGCTGTCGCCGTCAAACCCGGCGACACCATCACAGCACGTTTTTACGAAATGGGGTCGATCACGGTGACTTTCACCGAATGATCCCCTGAACAGGAGGCTAAAATGCGCAAGATCAAATGTGCTTTGATCGGATCGGGCAATATCGGCACCGATCTGATGTACAAACTGCTCCGCTCCGAGGTGCTAGAGCCTGTGTGGATGGTGGGCATCGACCCCGAGTCCGAGGGCCTGAAACGCGCCGCCGAGAAGGGGCTGAAAACCACGCATGAGGGCATCGACGGTCTGCTGCCCCATGTCGAGGCGGACAATATCGAAATCGCCTTCGATGCGACATCGGCCTATGTGCACGCGGCAAACAGCGCCAAGCTGAACGAACTGGGCGTGTTGATGGTTGATCTGACGCCTGCCGCGATCGGCCCGCTGTGCGTTCCGCCGGTGAACCTTGCCGATCTGGCGGGCGACCGCCCGATGAACGTGAACATGATTTCCTGCGCGGGTCAGGCGACGATCCCGATGGTGGCTGCCGTCAGTCAGGTGCAGCCGGTGGATTATGCCGAAATCATCGCGTCGCTGAGTTCCAAATCCGTGGGTCCGGGCACCCGCGCGAACCTTGATGAATTCACCTACACGACCTCGAGCGCGCTGGAAAAACTGGGTGGCGCGAAAAAGGGTAAGGCGCTGGCCATCATCAACCCCGCCGAACCGCCCCTGATCATGCGCAACACGGTCTATTGCGAGGTTGAAGGCACGCCGGATCAGGACGCCATTACTGCATCCGTCCACGCCATGATCAAAGAGGTCCAGCGCTATGTGCCGGGTTACAAGCTGGTCAACGGACCGGACTTTGACGGCAACCGCGTGGCGATCTTCCTTGAGGTCGCCGGCCTTGGGGATTTCCTGCCGACCTATGCGGGCAACCTTGATGTGATGACGGCGGCTGCCGCCCGTACTGCTGAAATGTTCGCGGAACGCATCCTTGACGGATCCTTTGTTCTGCCCAAACCGGAGATGGCCTGATGTCCAAAAGCGCAATGGAAGGTATGAAGGTCAAGCTGCATGACATGTCCCTGCGGGACGGGATGCATGCCAAGCGGGAACAGATTTCCGTCGATATGATGGTGCAGATCGCGCGCGGTCTGGATGCGGCCAAGGTGCCCTATATGCAGGTCACCCATGGCGCGGGTCTGGGCGGCAATTCGATCCAGCATGGCCGCGCGTTGGCATCAAACGCCGAATATATCTCGGCCGTTGCGGACGTGGTGGAAAACTCTGTGATCTCGGTCCTGCTGATCCCGGGTCTGGGCACTATGGCCGAACTGAAAGAAGCCTATGACTGCGGCGCGCGGTCGGTTCATGTGGCGACCCACTGCACCGAGGCCGATACATCGCCCCAGCACATCGCCTTTGCCCGTGAACTGGGCATGGACACCAGCGGCTTTCTGATGATGTCGCATCTGAACAGCGCCAAGGGTCTGACCGAACAGGCGCTTTTGATGGAAAGCTATGGCGCGAACACTGTCTATGTCACTGACAGTGCGGGCGCGATGCTGGGCCACGAAGTGACCGAGGCGATTTCCATGATGCGCGACGCGCTGAAGCCGGAAACCGAAATCGGGTTCCACGGTCACCACAATCTGGGTCTGGGTGTGTCAAATTCCATCGCCGCGATCGGTGCAGGCGCGACGCGCATTGATGCCTCACTTGCGGGACTTGGCGCAGGCGCAGGCAACGCACCTATCGAGGTGCTGTCCGCCGTCTGTGACCGTATGGGGATCGACACCGGAAGCGACACGTTCGCGCTGATGGATCTGGCCGAAGATGTGGTTGTGCCGTTCATGGATCACGTCGTCCGCGCCGACCGCGAGGCGCTGACACTGGGCTATGCCGGTGTTTATTCGACCTTCCTTCTGCCCGCCAAACGCGCGGCGCAGCGGTTCGGTCTGCCGGCTCGTGACATTCTGGTCGAGCTGGGCCGCAAAAAGATGATCGGCGGCCAAGAGGACATGATCCAGGACACCGCCATGACCATGGCCCGCGAACGCGAGGCTGCGGCTGGTTAAGCATTGGTCATAGCCGGAGGATGGCCATCCTTCCGGCTCTGGCTGCCAAAGGCGCGCGCCTTGTCTCGTGCGTCTTCGTTTCTGGCGCTGCTGCGCACCCGTGATACGCGGGATGGTTTTCGGGGTATGGATGCGTTGTGTATCACTGTTGTGTGGGCCCGGTATCGTCCGGCGTGCGCACAGTGCCAGAAACACCCACTTTCCGTTCCGCTTTTTCACAGTCCGGCGTTGCACGGTTAAACCCTTGCAACCGGTCCCAACCTGCTGGATTTTAGGGCTGTATTTGAAAAGGGCGGACACATGGCGGCACAATCTGGCGGTGACTTTGATTATATCGTGATCGGGGCAGGGACGGCAGGATGCCTTCTGGCCAACCGCCTAAGCGCTGATCCGAAAAACCGTGTGCTTCTGTTAGAGGCGGGTAAGCCCGACACTTACCCTTGGGTGCATATCCCCGTCGGGTATCTCTACTGCATCGGCAATCCACGTGCTGACTGGCTTTATAACACCGAACCGGACAAGGGCCTGAACGGGCGGTCGTTGCGCTATCCGCGGGGAAAGACGCTTGGCGGCTGTTCATCGATCAACGG
>CATNDK010000288.1 GCA_950096585.1 Thalassococcus halodurans
GCTCGCTGAAATCGGCATGAAACCACTGAAGGTGCGCAAGGAAATCGACGCCCATGTGGCCGATCGTTTTCTCGAAGCGGTCTGGCGCGAGGCGCTTTGGCTGATCAAGGACGGCATCGCCACAACCAAAGAAATTGATGACGCGATCCGGTTCGGCTTTGGCCTGCGTTGGGGGCAGATGGGTTTGTTCGAAACCTACCGCATTGCCGGCGGCGAGGCCGGGATGGCTCATTTCATCGAACAATTCGGCCCCTGCCTGCAATGGCCCTGGACCAAATTGATGGATGTGCCTGAGCTTACGGACGAACTGGTGCAGATGATCGCCAGCCAGTCGGATGAACAATCCGGCACCCATTCGATCCGCGAACTTGAACGCATTCGCGACGACAATCTGGTGTCAATGATGCGGTCCCTCAAGGGCCGTAATTGGGGTGCAGGGGCGTTGCTGAAGGCACATGACGCCCGCCTTGAGTCCCAAACCGACCCCGACTTTACCAAACCCATCATCAGTGTCGCCCGCGCCATTCCAATCGATTGGACAGATTACAACGGCCACATGAATGAAAGCCGCTATGGCCAACTGTGGTCAGATGCGGCCGATGCGGTCATGCGCATGATCGGAGCCGATGACGCCTATATCAGATCGGGCTTTAGTTACTTTACCGCCGATACCCACACCAAGTTCCGCAATGAATGCCATGCCGGTGACAACGTCACCGTTGTGACGGCCATTCTTGAAAGTGCGGGTAAAAAACTGCGGCTGTTCCACGAATTGAAAAACGCAGATGGGAATGTGGTGGCGACCTGCAACCAATTCCTGCTGCATGTCAGTCTGGAAACCCGCAAATCCTGCGACCCTGCGACGCATATCAGCGACAAACTCGCATCCATCCTCGCGGCCCAAGCCGCCCTGCCCAAACCGGAGCATAGCTGATGCATTTTGGATTGACCGAAGAACAAGATATGATCGTCTCTACCGTGCGGTCCTTCGTCGAAAACGAGATTTACCCCCACGAGGCCGAGGTAGAGCGCACAGGCGAGGTTCCCAATGACGTCGCGCAGGCAATCAAACAAAAGACGATCGATCTTGGATTTTATGCCTGCAACTTCCCCGAAAGCGTTGGCGGGGCCGGTTTGTCGCATCTTGAATTTGCGCTGGTTGAACGCGAACTGGGCCGCGGGTCTATGGCCTTGAACCACTTTTTCGGGCGGCCGCAAAATATCTTGATGGCCTGCAAAGAGGATCAGATTGAACGCTATCTTACCCCCGCCATTCGCGGCGAAAAGATGGATGCGCTGGTTAAGGTTGGTCTGGGCTATATCAAAGTAGGCCAGCAGGCGACGACCCTGTCGGGGGGCGAAGCGCAGCGCGTGAAGTTGTCCAAGGAACTGGCGCGACGGTCGACCGGCCGGACCCTGTACATTCTGGACGAACCGACCACCGGTCTTCATTTCGAAGATGTGCGTAAACTGTTGGAAGTTTTGCATTCCCTGGTCGAGGCCGGAAATACGGTCATCGTGATCGAACACAATCTAGATGTCATTAAGACGGCGGACTGGATCATCGATATCGGGCCAGAAGGCGGCGATGGTGGTGGCGAAGTCGTTGGCGAAGGCACCCCGGAAGAGATCGCCGACGAACCGCGCAGTCACACAGGCCGCTATCTGAAAGAAATGTTGTCACCGAAACGTGTGGCTGCAGAGTAATTTTATTCCCCTGCCAAATCCTGCGTGGGGCGACCTGCGCGGGATAGTCGAAACTTTTTCACTGCGTCAGGCTTCCTGCCCAAAACTGGGTATTGCGTCGCTGGCTGAGTGCACTAGGATTTCGCCCATCTTCAACATCCTACGGTGTTGAAATTTGGGAGGATAATATGAAAAATATCACTGCAAAGCTGACAGTTTCCCTGTTGGCTCTGACAATTGCTGGCGAAGCGGCTGCAACAGAATGGAACGTGTCTGTTTGGGGTAAGCGCCGCGCGTTCACCGAGCACGTTGAAAAGCTGGCAGAACTGGTAAGCGCTAAGACAAACGGCGAATTCACCATGAATGTGTCCTACGGCGGCCTGTCGAAGAACACTGAAAACCTTGATGGTATCTCCATCGGTGCGTTTGAAATGGCGCAATTCTGCGCGGGCTATCACGCTGACAAAAACCGTGCGATCACCGTTCTGGAACTGCCGTTCCTTGGCGTGAACACACTGGAAGAAGAAGTCGCTGTCAGCCACGCTGTTTACGCACACCCCGCTGTTGCCGAGGAAATGGCACAGTGGAACGCGAAGATGCTGATGACGTCGCCGATGCCGCAGTACAACCTTGTTGGTACAGGCGAACCGCGTGACGAACTGGCTGAATTCGACGGCATGCGCGTTCGCGCAACAGGCGGTCTGGGTAAGGCCTTTGCCGCTGTTGGTGGCGTTCCGACGTCTGTGACATCGTCCGAAGCCTATCAGGCGATGGAATCCGGCGTTGTTGACACAGTCGCGTTCGCTCAGCACGCGCACCTGTCGTTCGGCACAATCAACGAAGCCGACTGGTGGACAGCCAACCTGAACCCCGGCACCGTGAACTGCCCGATCGTTGTAAACATCGACGCGTATGAAAGCCTGTCGGACGAGCACCGCGCGGCACTGGACAGCTCGGTCGATGAATCCATCGATCACTATCTGGCCAACTACGGCGCCCTTCTTGAGAAGTGGGACAGCGTTCTGGCCGAAAAAGGCGTTCAGAAGGTCATGATCTCGGACGAGGAACTGGCGAAGTTCCGTGAAGTCGCAGCTGGCCCGATTGCCAAAGCATGGATCGAAGAAAACGCAGCTCAGGGTCTTCCGGCGCAAGAGCTGTATGATCTGGTGAACTCCACGCTCGCAGACATGCGCAAATAACGACCGGCGCGTCTTGGCCTATGCCAAGGCGACAGTCGGATGTGGCCCCGTCAGGATATCCCGAACGGGGCCATTTCGTATAACATGACCAGACTTGAAAGGTGAGCCATGGCCGGTGCATCCGCTGTTCTTAGCGATGACAGCCTGATCAGCCGCTTGGACCATTCGCTGTTGCGGATCGAGCGGGTGTTCGTGCTAGTCGCAGGAATTTTCGCATTCATGTTGATGTTTTTGGCGGTCATATCGGTGACCGGACGAAATCTGTTCAATGAACCCTTGCGTGGTTACGTGGACTGGATTGAAACCCTGATGCCGCTGATCGCGATCCTCGGGGTGTCCTATGTCCAACGCGAAGGCGGGCACATCCGGATGGACATCCTGATTGGCCAGTTGAAAGGGCGCCCGTTGTGGTTGGCTGAATTCGTAACGACATTGGCAATCTTTCTTGTCATCGCGGCGCTGGTGTACGGCACTTGGGCACACTTTGATCGCAGCTTCGATCTGTCCAAACCGTTGTGGAGCCGTGACAGCACCATCGACATCGGATTGCCGCTGTGGCCAGCCAAACTGGTCGTGCCGGTCGCTTTCTTTGTCATGAGCCTTCGGTTGATCCTTCAGTTGATCGGTTTCGGACGAGCGTTTGTGCTTGGGCTGGAAAGCCCAGCGGCTGTGCCGCTGGTTCAATCCGTGGCCGAACAAGCGGCCCAAGAAGCAGAACATATCTCGGGGCGGGACTAGGCTATGGAACCCATTGAAATTGGTTTGTGGGTCAGCGGCATCATGCTGGTCCTTGTTGTTATCGGGATGCGGGTGGCTTTTGCGGCTGCGTTCGCGGGCCTGCTTGGGCTGATCTGGATTTTCTGGGCCAAGAAGGGCTATGCGCCTGAACAACTTGGCTGGGCGATGACCGTCGCCATCAAAACCGCAGGGCAGGTGCCCCATGGTAAGGTGGCGTCGCAGGCATTGTCGTTGATCCCGACATTCATCCTGATCGGCTATCTGGCATACTATGCCGGCCTGACCCGTGCGTTGTTCGAGGCGGCCAAACGCTGGATCGCTTGGGTGCCGGGCGGCTTGGCCGTATCGACAGTTTTTGCCACGGCGGGCTTTGCGGCGGTGTCGGGG
>CATNDK010000289.1 GCA_950096585.1 Thalassococcus halodurans
CCATTATCCCAAAGAGGTGCTTACCCAGATGCCAGTTGTCGTCGTCGAATCCCCAGCCAAGGCCAAGACCATCAACAAATATCTGGGCCCTGACTATACGGTGTTGGCATCCTACGGTCACGTACGGGATTTGCCGCCCAAGGACGGGTCCGTCGATACAGAACACGATTTTGAAATGACGTGGGAAGTCGGCAACGACAGCAAAAAGCATGTCAAAGCGATTGCCGATGCGCTGGCCGATGACAACGCACTGATCCTCGCGACCGACCCTGATCGCGAAGGCGAAGCGATTTCTTGGCACCTGAAAGAGGCGCTGACAAAACGCCGGTCGATCAAGAAAGACACGCAAGTCAGCCGCGTTACTTTTAACGCGATCACCAAGCAGGCCGTCACCGAGGCCATGCAAAACCCCCGCGATATCGACGCGCCTCTGGTCGAGGCCTACTTGGCCCGCCGTGCGCTGGATTATCTGGTGGGCTTTAACCTGTCGCCGGTTTTGTGGCGCAAACTGCCCGGCGCCCGTTCCGCTGGCCGTGTTCAGTCTGTCTGCCTTCGCCTGATCGTTGAGCGCGAAATGGAGATCGAGGCGTTCAAGGCCCGTGAATACTGGTCGGTAAAAGCAACGCTCGCGACACCGCGCGGTCAGGAATATGAGGCACGCCTGACAACCCTGTCTGGCAAGAAGCTGGATAAATACGATCTGGAGAACCAGACGCAGGCGGAAATGGCGGCGCAGGCCATCAACAGCCGTGATCTGAAAATCGCCTCGGTCGAGGCGAAACCCGCCAGCCGAAACCCGTCTGCGCCGTTCATGACATCGACCCTGCAGCAGGAAGCCAGCCGCAAATTCGGAATGGGCGCCAAGCAGTGTATGTCGGCGGCCCAGCGTTTGTATGAGGCGGGCTACATTACTTATATGCGGACCGACGGCATCGACATGGCCCCCGAAGCCGTGCAAGCCGCCCGCGACGCGATCAAGGACCGCTTCGGTGCCGAATACGTGCCCGGCTCGCCGCGTATTTATAAGAATAAAGCCAAGAACGCACAGGAAGCGCACGAATGTATCCGCCCGACGGATATGACGAAGGACGCCGAAGCGCTGAAGCTGAAAGACTCCGATCAGTTCAAACTCTATGATCTGATCTGGAAGCGGACACTGGCCTGCCAGATGGAAGGCGCGCGTCTGGAGCGGACAACTGTTGATATCAGCAGTGACGACGGCGAAGTTGTTTTGCGCGCGACCGGTCAGGTCGTTTTGTTTGACGGTTTCATGCGCGTCTATGAAGAGGGCCGCGATGACGTTGTCGATGAAGATGACAAGCGTCTGCCCCAGATCATGGAAGGCGAAAAAGCCGACAAGCGCGGCATCAGCCCCGAACAGCACTTCACCCAGCCCCCGCCGCGCTACACCGAGGCGACGCTGGTCAAGAAGATGGAAGAACTGGGCATCGGCCGCCCGTCGACCTATGCGTCGGTTCTGTCGACGATCCAGGATCGCGAATACGTCCGCAAGGACAAGAACCGCCTTTTCCCCGAAGATAAGGGCCGGATTGTTACGATCTTCCTGCTGAACTTCTTTAAACGCTATGTGGAATACGATTTCACCGCCGCGCTTGAGGAAGAGCTGGATGACGTGTCCGCTGGCGACGGCAACTATAAGGAATTGCTGTCTAAATTCTGGCGTGATTTCTCGGCGGCGATTTCCGAAACGTCCGAGCTGCGGATTTCCGAAGTGCTGGATGTTCTGGACGACGCGCTTGCGCCCCAGCTTTATCCGCCCCGCGAAGACGGCAGCGATCCGCGCATTTGCCCCAAATGCGGTGAAGGTCGCCTGCACCTGAAAACATCGCGCACCGGTGGCTTCGTCGGTTGCGGAAATTATCCGGAATGTACCTACACCCGTCCCATCGCTGGCGAAGGCGCTGAGGGTGATGAACGCGTTCTAGGTTTTGATGGCGACGATGAAATCTGGCTGAAAACAGGTCGTTTCGGCCCCTACGTCCAGCGCGGCGAACCCACACCGGAAAACAAAAAACCGCCCCGTGCGTCGTTGCCGAAAACCCGTGGTGGCTTTGCCGCCGGTTTTGCCCCGGACGAGATCACGCTGGAGGGCGCGCTGACGCTTCTTAGCCTGCCGCGCGAAGTGGGTGCACACCCCGAAGACGGTGTGATGATCGAAGCGGGCATTGGCCGCTATGGCCCCTTCGTTAAGCACGGTTCGCTTTATGCCAACCTGCCCGAGGTCGCCGAAGTGTTCGAGATCGGCATCAACCGTGCCGTGGACGTTCTGGCCGAAAAAGCAGCCAAGCGTGGTGGTGGGCGTGCAGCTGCCACCCCACTGAAAGAGCTGGGTGACCACCCCGAGGGTGGCGCGATCAACATCATGGATGGGCGCTATGGCCCCTACGTGAAGTGGGAAAAGATCAACGCGACTCTGCCTAAGGGGACGGAACCTGCGGACGTCAATCTGGATATGGCGCTGGAATTGATTGCCGAAAAAGCGGCCAAGTCGGGCAAAAAGAAAGCGCCTGCGAAGAAGAAAGCAGCCGCCAAGAAAACGACTGCGAAGAAGACCACCGCGAAAAAGCCAGCGGCCAAGAAGACCACTAAAAAGGCAGCCGCCGAAGAATAACCGCGATCCGGTACAACCACATATTTTAAAGGGGTCCGAACTGCCAAAAGTTCGGGCCTTTTTGCTGTTTTAGGGCCTCAAATCGCCCCGCTTTAATGCAAAAGCGGCGTTGCGGGTGGCTGTTCGTTGACTTCCCAATGACCTGAGGTCACAACCATGCCAGCTGATACGTCAGGGAGTTTCCGATGAAGAAAGTCTACAACTCCGCGGCTGAAGCACTGGATGGATTGCTGTTTGACGGCATGTTTATCGCATCTGGTGGCTTCGGGCTTTGCGGTATCCCCGAACTGCTGCTTGCAGCGATCAAAGAGGCAGGCACAAAAGATCTGACATTTGCGTCCAACAACGCAGGTGTAGACGATTTCGGGATCGGCATTTTGCTGCAAACCCGTCAGGTCAAAAAGATGATCTCGTCCTACGTGGGCGAAAACGCCGAGTTCATGCGCCAGTATCTGTCGGGCGAGCTTGAGCTTGAGTTCAACCCGCAAGGCACCTTGGCCGAGCGTATGCGCGCCGGTGGCGCGGGCATCCCGGGGTTCTACACCAAGACCGGCTACGGCACGCAGATTGCCGAGGGCAAAGAGGTCAAGGAATTCAACGGCGAAAACTATATTCTGGAAACAGGATTGTTCGCCGATCTGTCCATCGTGAAGGCATGGAAAGCCGACACAACGGGCAACCTGATCTTCCGCAAGACAGCGCGCAACTTCAACCCGCCTGCCGCGATGTGCGGCAAGGTCTGCGTGGTCGAGGTAGAGGAAATCGTGCAACCGGGCGAACTGGATCCGGATCACATCCATCTGCCGGGCGTCTACGTGCATCGCATCATCAAGGGCGAGCATGAAAAGCGCATCGAACAACGTACAACGCGGCCAGCGGCCTGAACCCGAAGGAGTATGATGAATGCCTTGGGATCGTAACCAAATGGCGGCCCGCGCCGCGCAAGAACTTGAAGACGGTATGTATGTGAACCTCGGTATCGGTATTCCGACGCTGGTGTCCAACTACATCCCCGAAGGTGTCGAAGTGACGCTTCAGTCGGAAAACGGCATGCTTGGCATGGGCCCGTTTCCGGTTGAGGGATCAGAAGACCCCGACCTGATCAACGCAGGTAAGCAAACCATCACCGAACTGCCCCACACGGCCTATTTCGACAGCGCGACATCCTTCGGGATGATCCGTGGCGGCAAAATCGCCATGGCCATTCTGGGCGCCATGGAAGTTGCCGAAAACGGCGATCTGGCAAACTGGATGATCCCCGGCAAGCTGGTCAAAGGCATGGGCGGCGCGATGGATCTGGTGGCCGGTGTGCGCCGTGTGGTTGTGGTTATGGACCACACCAACAAG
>CATNDK010000290.1 GCA_950096585.1 Thalassococcus halodurans
CTCATCATGGGTCTGATACAGACCTACATCGTCTTTGACGGCACGCTGTCGAGTTGGTGGACCAAAATCGTAATCGGAGGACTGCTGTTTGCATTCATCCTCCTGCAGAAAGGACTGACGTGGGCGGCAGAGAAAAGAGCAACACGGGCTCGGCAACGCACAGCGACTGGTTCCGCCGCTCTCTCATGACATTGGTCACAGCGGGCGGCGCAGGGGCGGAACGCGCGTCCAATCACACGGCCTTCGTCGTGGACCAGCTTGGCCGCGCCATCGTTGCTGGAGAATACCCTGCCGAAACAATGATCCCGCTTGATCCTGATCTATGCGAGATGTTCGGCGTGTCGCGCACCGTGGTGCGCGAGGCAAAAAAGACACTGATTGCCAAGGGCATGATCCAGTCAAAGGCTAAGGTCGGCACTCATGTACGCCCTGCAGACGAATGGAACATGTTCGATGAAGACGTTTTGCGCTGGCACGCAACAGCACGAAATCCGACGCGCTTTTACGAAGAGCTTTACGAAATTCGCATGATCTTTGAACCGGCAGCCGCAGCGCAAGCGGCGGGTCGCGTCAATCAGGTCGATCTAGATGAATTGAACGCCCTGTGCGACCGGCTGGCCACTGCGGACAATCGCACCGATTTTGCGCTTGCCGACTACGAATTCCACAAACAGGTTCTGCGCCTGTCTGGAAACCGGTTCCTACAGTCGCTGGGGGATCTGGTGCAGACCGCGCTTTATTCGCTGTTCATGGCAGAACACATCGGCGACTTCTCTGAGCGCCGGGAGTCCGTCGCCCGAAGGCACCGCGCTATTGTATCGGCCATCGCTTCGGGCGCGCAGCTAGATGCGCGTGATGCGATGAGCCGCGTAATCCATGACGGCTATGCCAATGTGGTCATGAAAGGCACCGTCGCGAGCTAGGTGCCCTGCCCTGTTTTTGACATCACGATACGACCGCACGTTTGGCTTGATGGTTTGCGCCCAACGCATGGACAATGATCATGCCGAACCCAAGCACGATCCCGATCCACATGATCGTCGGGGACTTCCACAGAACCAGCAGAGCCAGCCCCAGCCGCAGGAACATTTCCCAGCGCGCCATTGGCCCGCGATCAAACCGCGCAAGCGCTGATGCCATCAGATACAACGCAAGGATCAGACGTGCAGCCAACCATCCAAGAGCAACCCATTCGATCTGGCCCGTATACCCTTCGATCAAGGCCCGCTGACCTGTTTCGCTCGTGATGGTCACCGCCTCTTCGATCAGAAGAAGTTCGGGATACCAAGCGAATACAAAGGGGATCGTGAACATCACGATGCCAACCCTGACAGCGGCAAAACCTGTGCGCATCGGCTCGGTTCGGGTGATGGAGGCCGCAGCAAAGGCCGCAATCGCCACCGGCGGGGTGATTGCCGAGGCGACTGCGAAATAGAACACAAACATATGCGCGGTGAAAAAGCTGACCCCGAGGTTGGCCAGCAGTGGCCCCAACAGCAAGGCAACGTTCACATAGGCCGGAACCGTTGGCATGCCCATGCCCAGCAGGATCGCGCACAACATTGCGCATGTCAGCGCGAGCATCAGATAAACGCCCCCGACAATGTGAATTTCGAACCCGAAGACCGAAATCACCTGTGCCTTTTCGAGCCAAGAGGTCACAGCGCGGGTCAGCTCGCCTGTCAGCCCGCTTTCATTCAGAAACGCCGAAATGATCGAGACCGCGAACAACAGCAGGAAAAGCCGCGACAACAAAAAGCCCCCGTCCGCCAACGACATCAGAACCCGCGATGGTTTTGCACGCGTCGACGGATCAAGAAACAGCAGCGGCAACAAAACCGCCACGGCCCACCAACCGGCTGACACTGCGTCACCCGTCGAATTGGTAATTGTGCGGATCACACCCGCCGGAAGGATCGACGCCAGAATGCTGCCGCCCAGCGCGTCTTTGTTACCCAGAAGCAGGAATAGGATCGTCATGATGGGCACGAAGATGATGATCAGATTCAACCAGTCCTGTTTGTTCATCAAAAGGTCGTCGGGAATGTCGCGCATCGGTTCGACCTTTTCGCGGCGGGCCTGAAAGACAACTGCAAGGAAGATCGAAAAGAAAAAGAACATCGCGGGCAGAAACGCCGCCGTGATGACCTTATCGTAAGGCACCGCCGTCAGGGCCACCAAGACAAAGGCGGCCACGCCCATAACCGGTGGCATGATCTGTCCGCCGGATGATGCCGCGGCCTCGACCCCGCCTGCAAACTGTGGCGAAAAGCCGTTGCGCTGCATCATCGGAATGGTCAGCCGTCCCGTAGACAGCACGTTTGTCACCGGACCGCCGGTGATCGTGCCGAACATGGCAGACGATACGATAGCTGCATGGGCCGGCCCGCCACGAAGTCTGCGCGTACTCATCACCGCCAGCTTGATCAGCGACGTGCCGCCAGCAGATGACCCGAAAAGCGCGCCAAGGATCACGTAGGGAAAGACCTGACTGACAACGATTTCCATGAAGCGGCCCATGAAACCGTCGGGCGTGATAAAGACGTTGGTTGCCTTCTGTATCGCCGCCGCCGTGACATCGCCGCCATCGGCCCCCAGCTTGGTCAGAAGAAAGCTATTGTCGGACAAATCAAACACCCAGATCAGGGCGGTTCCGACCGTGTAGATCACAACGATGCTGGCCACGGCCACCAATGGCAGCCCCCAGACACGCACATTGTAGAGGAAAAACAGCGTGATGATCGTGAACAGCAGCGGAATAATCCAGATGCCGAAGCGGGCCTGACAGGCGGGTACTTCGGCTTCGAACGAAATACCGGGAATGACACCCGCCGAGCGTTCCGCCGCCTCTTGGATCAGGCGGGCGCGTTCGCCAGTGATCTGATCGATCAGACAGATCGAGTCAATTTCGACAAGATAGCCGAAGGCCGCCAGAAACGAGGCAAGGATCAGACCGGCATCCAGCAGGAATCCGACCCACGCAATGTTCGGCCGCTCTTCGCGCCATGCCCGATACACGCTGGAATCCAGCGCGACGATCAGCATCATCAACAGAAAGACAGGCGGGTAGAAATACTCTGGCGGGAAGTTGGACACACGGAAGAACGGGCGCCCCGTAAGGTCGCGCGCCAGATCCTGAAGGCCGGGAATTTCCGGCAAGGTATTCACCATACCGACAACAACAAGGGTCAGGGCAAGCCAGAAGGCAATCCGCTGGCCCAGCGGCTTGGACAAAGGTGTGGTGTCAGTCATGGTGTGTCACTTTATGAATCAGGGCCGCACGTGGCGGCCCCTGTAAGCGGGTTACGGACGCAGGCAATCCGCGACGGTGTGGCCCGCATCTTCGAACGCGCGAATGGCGCCCGGATGCATTTTGATCTGCACCGCGCCACATGCACCCTGACTTTTTCCATCAAGGTCACCAAAGCTCATCATCAGGAAGGGGCCGCGTGGCGAACTGGTCAGGAACCGCTCCTGCCCTTCGAGGTATGCTGTGGTGATATCGTAAACCAGCGTTTCGTCCATCGAGGCAGAGACAATCTGACCAAAGGCCGTCGCAAAGCTGTCAAAGCTGTCGTCATCCGTGACGATTGTGATGTCGTTGCCCTCATAGGCCTTGCGGACCTCATCAACGGGCACGGAATAGGGCGCGTGCCCCGGTGCAGCCATGATCTGCTGTCCCAGTTCGCTGGCTAAAAGATCAGAGGGAACGTCGTGGATGGTGATGCCGCCAGCCGCCGCGGCCTGGCTTGCCGATTCGATGGTTTCCTTGTGTTCTTCGCCCGGTTCGCGCACCTGGACCCGCATGTCGATCAGGCCGGGCGCGAGGCACTGGCCGGCGCAATCGATGGTTTCATCGGCCGCGGGCGCGCCGTCGTCGCGGCGATGGTGGCGGCGGTTATCCTCGTCGTCACCCGGCAACCGGTGCCGCCCCAGCGGCATTGGGGTCGGCTGGTCGTCGTCGCCTTGGGG
>CATNDK010000291.1 GCA_950096585.1 Thalassococcus halodurans
TCAGGACGTGGGTTCCTGGACCTTCCTGAAGTCCACACCGGCGGATCGTGCACAGGCTGCTTGGCTGTACGCGCAGTTCGTGACATCCAAAACTGTCGACGTGAAAAAGTCCCACGTGGGTCTGACATTCATCCGCGACAGCTCGGTCAACCACGAGTCCTTCACCGAACGCGCACCCAAGCTGGGTGGTCTGGTCGAATTCTACCGTTCGCCTGACCGCGTTGCATGGTCGCCCACAGGCATCAACGTGCCTGACTATCCGAAGCTCGCCCAAATCTGGTGGCAGCAGATCGGTGACGTAAACTCGGGCGCCTTCACACCGCAAGAAGCGATGGACCGTCTGGCCGAAGAAATGGACATCACCATGGGCCGTATGCAGCAGGCCGACGAAGCAGCCAACGTCTATGGCGGCTGCGGCCCGCGCCTGAACGAGGAAAAAGACCCCTCGGAATGGCTCGGCAAAGGTGGCGCCAAAGCGAAACTGGATAACGAAAAGCCGCAGGGCCAGACCGTCAACTATGACGAACTGGTCGCACGCTGGAACCAGTAAAAGCACCACGTCCGGCCCGTCATCCCAGCGGGCCGGACATCTGTGGTCAGGGCCTCCTCCGGCTTTGACCACCCAAATCGGGGTTTGGGACTTATGACAATCGAACTACGACAGGCGGTTAAGGATGTGCGCGGCATCACGCATATCAAACCGACCTCGCTGATCCTTGAGCCGGGGCATTTCAACGTGCTTCTTGGCCAGACAGGATCGGGGAAAACATCACTTATCAAACTGATGGCGGGGCTTGATCCGCTGGCGTCTGGTCAAATTCTGATGGACGGTCAGGACGTTTCAAAACTGTCCACGCAGAAACGCAACATCAGTCTGGTGCACCAGTTTTTCGGGAACTACCCGCACATGACGGTCTTCGACAACATCGCCTCTCCTCTTCGGATTGCAGGCATGGCCAAGTCGGAAATTGACGGACGCGTTCAGGAAGCCGCTGACATCCTGCAATTAGGTCCGATGCTTCATCGCCGCCCGCAGGAACTGTCCGGTGGTCAGCAACAACGTTGCGCGCTGGCTCGTGCGATTGCCAAGGAAAGCCGCGCTGTGTTTCTGGACGAACCGCTGGCGAACCTTGATTACAAACTGCGTGAAGAACTGCGCGAACAACTGCCCGAGCTTTTTGCAGGCCGTGGTGCCGTGGTGGTCTATGCCACGTCAGAACCGGAAGAAGCGCTGCTTCTGGGCGGCAAGACCGCACTGATGGATGACGGCATCGTCACACAGTACGGCCCGACCGCCGAAATCTATCGCAAACCGGCAACGCTGGCGGCTGCCCGCGTCTTCTCGGCCCCGCCGATCAACGCGGCAAAGGTGACCAAAGCAGGTGATACGATCGTTCTGGGCACAGGCGCATCCTGGCCTGCGGTTGGACATTCGGCGGGATTGGCAGATGGCGACTACACCGTCGCGATCCGTCCGCACCATGTGCAGCCAGTAAAGTCTTCGGACGGCTGTGTGTCCCTGACAGGGATCGTTCAAGTCACGGAACTGTCCGGATCGGAATCCAGCGCGCACTTCCAGATGGGCAATGACGGCTGGGTATCGCTGGCGCATGGCGTCCACCCCTACCGCGTCGGCGAGGCGCATGAATTCTTTATGGACACGAGCAAAGCCTTCTACTTTGCCCCCGACGGGAGCCTTGTGGCCTAATGGCAAAGATCACGCTTTCAAAACTTAGGCATTCCTACATGCCGAACCCTTCTTCGGACGCCGACTATGCGCTGAAGGAAATCGATCTGGATTGGACGGATGGCGGTGCATATGCCCTGCTCGGTCCGTCCGGCTGTGGAAAATCCACGCTGTTGAACATCATTTCGGGGCTGTTGGTGCCTTCCGAGGGACGCATCCTGTTTGATGATAAGGATGTCACCGACCTACCACCGGACCAGCGCAACATCGCACAGGTTTTCCAGTTTCCGGTCATCTACGACACCATGACGGTGCGCGATAACCTTGCTTTCCCGCTACGCAATCGGAACGTGCCCGAAGACAAGGTTGCCGCCCGCGTGGCCGAGATCGCCGAGATGTTGGAAGTGACCGACATGCTGGATACCCGTGCGTCGCATCTGTCACCGGACAACAAACAAAAGATTTCGATGGGTCGCGGTTTGGTGCGTGACGATGTGAATGTCGTCATGTTCGACGAACCTCTGACAGTGATCGACCCGCATCTAAAATGGAAACTGCGGTCGAAATTGAAAGAGCTTCATCAGCGCGTCAAAGCGACGATGATTTACGTGACCCATGACCAGACCGAGGCGCTGACATTTGCCGATCAGGTTGTGGTGATGCAGGAGGGTGAGATCGTTCAGATCGGCACACCTGTCGAGCTGTTCGAACGCCCGCAACACACCTTTGTTGGTCACTTTATCGGCTCACCTGGTATGAACATCCTTCCTGCAGTCGAAGACGGCGGTCGCGTCTTGTTCGAAGGCAGCAACGTGACCCTAGAAGGCCCGACAACCGGTGCTGGCGGCAAAACCGAAGTCGGTATCCGACCCGAATTCGTTGGCATTTCCGATACCGGTATCCCTGCCCGCGTCACCAAAGTGTCCGACATCGGCCGCCACGCGGTCGTTGAAACCATGGTTGGCGACACAGCGGTAAAGGCCGTCACCGATCACGCCAGCCTGACGCAAGGCGAAGAAATCCACCTTTCATTCCGACCGGACCAAACACGTTTGTACCGTGATGGCTGGATCGCGACGGAGGCCACGACATGAAAACCGAAAATCAACGCGCATGGTTCTTTGTGCTGCCTGTGATGCTGCTGGTCGCGTTCAACGCACTGGTGCCGATCATGACTGTGGTCAACTACTCGGTTCAGGAAACCTTCGGGAACAACGTGTTCTTCTGGCAAGGTCTTGATTGGTTTGAACAAATCCTACGGTCCGACCGTTTCCACGCCGCGCTTGGCAGGCAGTTCATGTTCACCTTCCTGATCCTGATCATCGAGGTGCCGCTGGGCATCATCATCGCCCTATCGATGCCGCGTAAAGGGTTTTGGGTTCCGGTCTGTCTGGTCACCATGGCCTTGCCTATGCTGATCCCGTGGAACGTGGTTGGCGCGATGTGGAACATCTTCACCCTGCCGGACATCGGCCTGCTGGGCTATCTGATGAACCACACGCTGGGCATCGAATACGATATGACGCAAGATCCCTTTGCGGCTTGGGTCACGATCATCACAATGGATGTCTGGCATTGGACGTCACTGGTGGTTCTTCTCAGCTATGCAGGCCTCGTGTCGATCCCTGACGCTTACTATCAGGCGGCCAAGATCGACGGTGCCACCCCGTGGAAAGTGTTCCGCTACATCCAACTGCCCAAGATGAAGACCGTTCTGACCATTGCGATCCTTTTGCGGTTCATGGACAGCTTCAACATCTACACCGAACCTTTCGTTCTGACAGGCGGTGGCCCTGGCAATTCGACCACGCTTCTGTCGATTGATCTGGTGAAAATCGCCTTGGGTCAGTTCGATCTTGGTCCGGCTGCGGCAATGTCCCTGATCTACTTTGCCATCACGCTGCTCGTCAGCTGGCTGTTCTACACACTTATGACAAAGGATGACGCGAAATGAGAAAACGCACGCTCATTCCCATCTTCTACATCCTGTTCCTGATGTTGCCGATCTACTGGCTCGTCGCGATGAGCTTTAAGACAACACAGGAAATTCTAGGCGGGTTCAGCCTGTTCCCGCAGACGTTCACGCTGGAAAACTACGCCGTCATCTTTACCGATCCGACGTGGTACTGGGGATATATCAACTCGATCATCTACGTGTCGCTGAACACAGTGATTTCGGTCGCCGTCGCCCTGCCCGCCGCCTACGCCTTTTCGCGCTATCGCTTTCTGGGCGACAAGCAGCTTTTCTTCTGGCTGCTTACAAACCGGATGGCCC
>CATNDK010000292.1 GCA_950096585.1 Thalassococcus halodurans
CGATCTTGAGGAACGCGAGACCCCCAAGGGCGCGGTCTATTTCGCCACCATCACCAAGCCCGGCCGCCCGGCGGCAGAGATCGTCGCCGAGGTGCTGGAAGAGGTGATCCGCAACTTCCCTTGGCCGAAGTCGATGCGCTGGGGCGCGGGCAGCCTGCGCTGGGTGCGGCCGCTGCATTCGGTGATCTGCCTGCTGAGCGACGAGGCCGGCGCCGAAGTGGTGCCCTTCGAAATCGACGGCATCCGCGCCGGCGATGTGACCCGCGGCCATCGCTTCATGGCACCGGATGCATTTTCTGTTGTGTCTTACGAGGATTACGCGGCAAAGCTAAAGCGCGCGCATGTGGTTTTGGATGCGCAGGAGCGGGCCGATCACATCTGGAACGACGCCACCAACGTAGCCTTTTCGCAGGGGCTGGAGGTGGTCGAGGACAAGGGGCTTCTGGCCGAAGTGGCCGGGCTGGTGGAATGGCCGGTGGTGCTGATGGGTGAGATCGGCGCCAATTTCCTCGGGCTGCCGCCGGAGGTGCTTCAAACCTCGATGAAAGAACATCAGAAGTTCTTCTCGGTGAAAAATCCGTCGAACGGTCGGATCGAGCGGTTCATCACCGTGGCCAACCGCGAAACATCTGACAACGGCGCGACCATTCTGGCCGGTAACCTGAAGGTTTTGTCTGCCCGTCTGGCGGATGCCAAATTCTTCTGGGAAAACGACCTTCGCGTCGCGAAATCCGAAGGTTTGGAAGCATGGACCGCCAAGCTGTCCAACGTAACTTTCCACAACAAACTGGGCAGCCAGAAAGACCGGATCGACCGCATCGCGGAACTGGCGCGCAAGATCGCGCCTTCCGTCGGTGCAGATGCCGACCTGTCGGCCAAGGCCGCGCTGGTGGTTAAGGCAGACCTGTCGTCTGAAATGGTTTTTGAATTCCCCGAGCTTCAGGGTTTGATGGGCCGCTACTACAGCGAGGCCGCTGGCCTGCCAGCTGAGATCGCCAATGCCTGCGAAGAACACTACTCGCCTCTGGGCCCGTCCGATGACGTGCCCACAGCGCCCGTGTCTGTGACCGTCGCGCTGGCCGATAAGTTGGACGTTCTGACGGGCTTCTGGGCCATCGACGAAAAGCCCACAGGGTCCAAAGACCCCTTCGCGCTGCGTCGTGCGGCCCTTGGTGTCATCCGCCTGCTTTTGACCAACGACATCCGCATGTCGCTGTCCGAGGTCTTTGGCCAAACGGAATGGTCCGCTGATCTGCTGTCGTTTTTCCATGACCGCCTGAAAGTTTTCCTGCGTGACGATGGCATCCGCCATGACGTGATCGACGCCTGCCTTGCAATGCCCGGCAACGACGACATCACCCTGCTGGTCAAACGCGCCCGCGCCCTGTCTGACGTTCTAAAAACCGAAGACGGTGAGAACATGGTTCAGGGCTTCAAGCGTGCGAACAACATCCTGACGCAGGCAGAAGAGAAAGATGGTGTTGAATACAGCTTTGGCGCTGATCCCAAATTTGCCGATACGCCCGAGGAAAAAGCGCTGTTTGCGGCTTTTGATGCGGCTGAGGAACAGATCAAACCTGCGATGGAGCGCGAAGACTTCGCAGCCGCCATGCAGGCGATGGCCACCATGCGTGGTGCGGTCGATGGTTTCTTCGAGGCCGTGCAGGTCAATGCCGACAGCGACATCCTGCGCCGCAACCGTCTGAACATGCTGTCCAGCATCCGCAGCATCTGTTTGCAGGTTGCGGACCTGACCCAGCTCGAGGGCTGAACAGATAAAGACGCGCCGTTTGTAAAGATTTCTTGTCACGCGGCGCGTCCTTTGTATTCTGCACTCAGTCAAAAGGTGCTGCAGTGCAGAAATTCAATACAGATGAACCCTTTGTTACGCTTGTAACACCCACCGCGCCGATCCAGCCGTCCACCCACGGCGGGCGTGCTAAGTGTTTGCAAAGACTGGTTCGTTTGGATTTGCCGGTGCCGCGCACCGTTGCCCTTTCTTTTGACACGGTCCACGACATTGCCAACGGCGAAATGCCGGACCTTGATCAACTTTTGTCGCAGTTTCAGCCCGATGCGCTGCTCTGTGTGCGGCCATCTTCGCAGGATCCTGACTGGGGTGGCCCCGGTGCGATTCTGAATGTGGGCATGAATGACGCCAGCTTTGTGGAACTGTCCGACAAGCTGGGTGCCGAGGCCGCTGCGTCGATCTACCAGCGCTTTGTTCAGACATATGCAATCCACGTCGCCCGACTTGATCCTGATGTGTTCGAAGAGATCGACGCCCAAGGTCAGCAAGGTCTGTCAGATGCGCTGATGGCCTATGAAGACGAGGCAGAAGAGCCCTTCCCCCAGTCACCCGCCGTGCAACTGGCCGAGGTTCTTCGGTCAATGGCGCGTGCATGGGAAGGCACTTCGGCGCGATTGCTGCGCCAGGCCAAAGGTGCACCTGTTGACGCCGGTCTTGGCCTTGTTGTGCAGGAAATGGCATTGGGTCTGGGACACGGCGAATGCGGGTCTGGCGTTTTGCAACTGGTCAACTCCGATACAGGTCTGCCACAAATCACGGGCCGCTACCTGAGCCAAAGCCAAGGACGCGAAGCACTGGCCGCAGGGGCGAAATCCCTGTTCCTAGAGCGGGATGAGCGTGGGCCGTCCTTGCAGGACTTGGCACCACAAGCCTTTGAAGAACTGAAAGAACACGCTGCCCTGATGCGCCGACGCCTGCGCGCCGAGATGCAGATCGAATTCACCATCGAAAACGGTCGCGTCCATATTCTGGACGGCGTCCGCGTGGATCGGAGCGCCCGTGGCAACGTGCGGATCGTCGTACGTCTGGTCGAAGACGGCATCATCACACGGCAAGAGGCGCTGATGCGTGTTGAACCCCGTGCGCTTGTGGAATTGCTGCACCGTCAGGTTAATCCAGACGCCATGCGCGACGTGATCGCCAACGGCATTGCCGCCAGCCCGGGTGCGGCGACAGGACGGATCGTATTTTCCGCCGCCGATGCGCAGGCAAGTGCCGCGCGTGGTGAACCTTGTATTCTTGTCCGCCGCGAAACCTCGCCCGAGGATGTGCGCGGCATGCATGCCTCGGTCGCCGTTTTGACCGAACGGGGCGGTATGACCAGCCACGCGGCGGTGATTGGCCGTGGTTTGGGCCTGCCCAGCGTTGTGGGCGCGGCTTGTATCCGCATCCATCCGAAACGCGCGCAAATCATCGCCCGCGATGGTCGCGTTTTTCAGGAAGGCGACATCATCACCGTGGACGGCACGAATGGTGAAGTTCTTGCTGGTGCGCCAGAAATGCTTGAGGCACGGCTGGATGATAGCTTCCAGACGCTGATGGATTGGGCTGACGCCGAAGGTGAAATCGATATCCGAGCCAACGCGGACACCCCTGCCGATGCTGCCATCGCGCGTGGCTTTAATGCGCACGGGATCGGCCTGTGCCGGACCGAGCATATGTTCTTTGATCCGGGTCGTTTGACCGTAATGCAGGAAATGATCTTTGCCGATGCGCCGGAAGACCGCCGTGCTGCGCTGGATCAGTTGCTGCCGATGCAGATCGCGGACTTCACCGAGTTGTTCCGCATCATGCACGGCCAGCCCGTGTGTATCCGCCTGTTCGATCCGCCCCTGCACGAATTCCTGCCCTCAGACCGCGCGGGTCTGCGCGATCTGGCCGAGGCGCTGGATCTGCCCGTTTCGGACGTTACCCGCCGCGTTGAAAGCATGGAAGAACATAACCCCATGCTGGGTCTTCGTGGCGTGCGCTTGGGTCTGACCGTACCTGAAATCTACGAAATGCAGGTGCGTGCGATTTTCGAGGCCACCCTGACCGCGAGCAAAGAAGGCGATCCTGTCGTTCCGGAAATCATGATCCCGCTGGTTTCGGCCCCGCGCGAAGTCGAAATCGTGCGTACACGCATCGATGCTGTGGCCG
>CATNDK010000293.1 GCA_950096585.1 Thalassococcus halodurans
GTCTGAGGCTGCGCATCATCAGAAGATTGGTTGTTGTCCCCACGTTCACGATCACGCTGTGCTTGACGTTCGCGGTTCTCACGCTCTTGCTGTTCGCGGCGCTGCTCTTGTTCGCGCTGTGCTTCGGACAGAAGACGCATGTAATGTTCAGCGTGCTGCTGGAAGTTTTCAGTGGCAACACGGTCGTTGGCCAACTGAGCGTCCCGCGCCAGCTGATTGTATTTGTCGATGATCTGCTGCGGTGTCCCGCGAACCTTACCGTCCGGACCGGACGAGTCGAATACTCGGTTAACTACATTGCCCACCGAAGAACGATTGCGGTTCGACTTCGACCGCGAGCGTGATTTGGAAGATCGCATCTTTGTGCTTCAGTCCTGTTTTGACTGTTATTGTGTCCCCGTTCGCAGGCGTAAATAGCGCCTTACCGGATCACACCACTTGTCTGGCTTGCTGTCAGGCGGGACATATCGAGATCGTCCGGCAACCTAACAAGTACTGAGTAAACATGTCAGACACGTTTTAACAAGCAAAAAACATGGTTTTAGAGCGTCTTTTAGCAATAAGTCGCACACTAACCGGCCCAGACGCCCTGAACGACACGGTCGCGACCATCCAGATCGCAGGTGATCTGAACATTGTTAAAGCCGACAGTGCGCATCATTTCGGACACAGCCCGCCCCTGTGTTGGCCCGATCTCGACAATCAGACGTCCGCCTTCCAGCAGATGATGCGGGGCGCCCGCGGTGATGACTCGGTAGGCGCTCAGACCGTCCGAGCCATCGGTTAACGCCATACGCGGTTCGTGATCGCGGACTTCGGGTTCAAGGCCGAACATTTCGCTAAGTGCGATGTAAGGCGGATTGGAAACGATCAGATCGAAGTACTGTTCATCGGGGCCCAACGCCTCATACCAAGAACCTGCAAGCAGCGTGCTGCGCGGCTCCAATCCCAAGGCGTTGCTGTTCCAATAGGCAACATTCAGTGCATCAGAGCTTAAATCTGCGCCAACACCTTCGGCCGTTTCATTCTCCAGAAGCAACGTCAGCAGAATACAACCCGAACCGGTGCCCAGATCAAGAACACGACCGAATGGCGCGGCCAGTGCTGTTTCAATCAGCGTTTCGGTTTCAGGGCGCGGATCAAGCACATCTTTTGAAACGATAAAATCACGGCCATAGAACATACGGCGGCCCGTCAGATGTGACACCGGCACACGTTCAGTACGACGTTCGATCAGGACGCGATAAATAACGGTCAGTTCCGGATCGACATCCTCGGGCAAAAATAGGGTCAGACGCCCCATCGGCACTTTCAGGACATGGGCCAAAAGCCGTCTGGCATCGCGCCCTGCATCTGGAATGCCCGCATCGACCAGCTTTTTGGTCGCTTCCGCCAGAATTTCGGATCCGGTCATGTGCCCAAATCCGCCAGCAGGCTGGCCTGTGCATCTGCGGTCAGCGCATCAATGATTTCATCGAGGTCGCCCTGCATGATCTGATCAAGCTTATAAAGCGTCAGGTTGATCCGGTGGTCCGTCATACGGCCCTGTGGGAAATTATAGGTCCGGATGCGTTCGCTTCGGTCCCCGCTACCCACCTGCGCCTTACGGTCAGCGGAACGTTCGGAATCGAACTGCTGGCGCTGCAAATCAAACAGGCGCGTTCGCAGAACCTGCATCGCGATTTCGCGGTTCCGGTGCTGGGATTTTTCCGAGCTGGTCACAACGATGCCCGTCGGCAGGTGTGTGATACGCACCGCCGAGTCGGTCGTGTTCACGTGCTGCCCGCCGGCGCCGGACGACCGCATCGTATCGATCCGGATATCATTAGCCTCGATCTTGATATCAACGTCTTCCGCCTCTGGCAGAACAGCAACCGTCGCAGCCGAGGTATGGATGCGCCCACCGGATTCCGTTGCCGGAACACGCTGCACTCGGTGCACGCCCGATTCAAACTTCAGACGGGCGAAAACTGCATCGCCGGTAACCCGCGCGATCACCTCTTTGACGCCGCCCAGTTCCGTCATCTGTTCTTCGATCACCTCGAACGTCCAGCCGCGGCTTTCGGAATACCGCTGATACATGCGCAGCAAATCCGCCGCGAACAGCGCAGCCTCGTCGCCCCCTGTGCCCGGACGAATTTCCAGAATGGCCGGGCGCGCATCGGCCTTGTCCTTGGGAAGCAGTGCGATCTTCAGCTTGTGCTCTGCCTCAGGGCGTGCGGCCTGCAATTCACGCAGTTCCTCTTGCGCCAGATCCTTCATTTCCGGATCGGCCAGCATTTGTTGCGCTTCGGCAATACCTTCTTCCAGCGCTTGCCAATCGCGGATTTGATCAACGACAGGCTTCAGCTCGGCATACTCGCGACCAAGGGCGGCGATATCGCCTGCCCCAGAGGACATGCTGGCTTCGACAAATTCGAAGCGTTGCAGGATTTGGATCAGTCTATCTTCAGGAACCATAGGATGTTCTGTTCATGACCGTGTGGTTTTGGTCAAGGGCTGTTCGTGTGCTAGGATCAAAGAATGTTACGCGCTGGCATCATCCTGATAACGTGCTTTTGCACGGCGCCGCTGGTCCCTGTTGCGGCGGATGTTATCACACCCAATGGCACGACTATCCCATGTTACTGCACAGACAGCACCGGCGGGCGCGTAGAACTGGGGGACAAGATTTGCCTTCATGTCGATGGGCGCAGCTTTACGGCACAGTGCCAGATGTCGCTGAACGTGCCGATGTGGCGGGAACTGCACGAAGGATGCGTATCCTCGGGCCTACTGCCCGAGCTTCTCAAGCCATCCATCCACACGCGCCTTATTGACCCCAAGGTCTGAGCGCCCGAACCGAAGGCGAGCGTACAGCTCAATATCCCCGTCCACCAGCTGAACAGTGGTATAATCCGGAAAGCCCATCCATTTGGAACGCGTGATATAGGTCACGCGGCCCTCTTCGACAGAACCCGCAAGTTTATCGGTACGAGGCGATGAAAGAATGATGCGTTCAAGGCGCGCCATAATCTCTTCGTCGCCATCAAAACGACGGCGCACGCCATCACGAAGATCCTGATCCGACAGAACCTGTGGATCTGTGTTCCAGACAGCGGGATCGGACGGCGCAAGCCGAATATAGGCCAAGCCGCCGATGACGACCGCGATTATCAACCAAAAGAACACTTTCAACTCTTCCCACCTGTTGTGCCGGTGTTAACGAAAAACCAGTGTCACTTATTCAGAACCACGACGCGTCCAGCCCCAGAGGCACAGGATTTCCATCGCCACATGCGCTCCGGCGACAGCCGTCGCACCAGTCGTATCGTAAGCTGGTGATACTTCAACCACATCACCACCCACAACGTTCAAACCGGCGATTTCCCGCAAGATCAACGCCGCTTGACCCGAAGTTAATCCGCCCCAAACCGGAGTGCCCGTACCCGGTGCAAAGGCCGGATCAAGGCAATCGATGTCAAAGGTCAGATAGCACGGGGTGTCGCCAACGATGTCTTTGATTTTGGCAGCGACCGTATCGGGGCCTGCGCGATGCACCTCGGGGGCGTCGATGATATTGACGCCCATCGTATCAGGATTTGTTGTTCGAATACCGATAGATACAGATCGTTCCGGAATGATCAGCCCTTCTTTCACGGCTTTGTACACAAACGTCCCGTGATCAATTCTGTCCGGATCATCGTCGACCCAACTATCAGAATGCGCATCGAACTGGACCATTGCCAGCGGCCCATATTTCTCAGCGTAGGCACGCAGGATCGGCAGAGTGATGAAGTGGTCACCCCCCAAAGTCAGGGACGCGGCACCAGCATTTAAGATGGTCTTGATATGGCTCGTGATGCCCGCTGGAACAGTTGACGTTTTTGCATAATCAAACGCCATATCCCCATAATCAATAACGGAAAATTCCGATAGCGGATCA
>CATNDK010000294.1 GCA_950096585.1 Thalassococcus halodurans
CGCTCCCAAGTTACTCAAATGACGGAGAGTGAAGTTCACCTTAACATCGTCGAAATTCGAAAACCCGAAATTGATGCGCAGTTGGTGGCAGAGAATGTCGCGCAACAACTTGAACGCCGTGTGGCTTTCCGGAGGGCTATGAAACGTGCCGTTCAGTCCGCCATGCGGCTTGGTGCTCAGGGCATTAGGATTAATGCAGGTGGCCGACTTGGCGGCGCCGAGATTGCGCGAAGTGAGTGGTATCGGGAGGGTCGGGTGCCATTACACACTCTACGGGCAGACGTTGACTATGGTGTCGCGCGTGCAGATACCGCTTACGGTACCTGCGGCGTCAAGGTGTGGATCTTCAAAGGCGAGATCATGGAGCACGATCCGCAGGCGCGTGACCGCAAGAGCCAGGAAATTCAAGACGGCCCTGCACCACGTGGTGCTGGTGGCGGTCGGCGCTAAGGAGGGCTGAACTGTGCTTCAACCTAAACGCACCAAATTCCGTAAGGCCCATAAGGGCCGGATCAAAGGCCTTGCAAAAGGCGGTTCCGATCTGAACTTCGGCACATACGGCCTGAAGGCCCTTGAGCCCGAGCGTGTAACAGCACGTCAGATCGAAGCAGCACGTCGTGCCATGACGCGTCACATGAAGCGTCAGGGCCGTGTCTGGATCCGTATCTTCCCGGATACACCCGTAACCGCAAAGCCCATCGAAGTTCGTATGGGTAAAGGTAAGGGTTCTGTCGACCGTTGGACCTGCAAGGTTAAGCCCGGTCGCGTGATGTTCGAACTGGACGGCGTTAACGAAGAAATCGCACGTGAGGCCCTGCGCCTGGCAGCGATGAAACTGCCGATCAAGTCGCGCGTCGTTGTTCGCGAAGACTGGTAAGACCGACGCGCATTTGCGCTAGGTTAAAGAAAAAAGACCCCCGTCAGAAATGGCGGGGGTTTTTATATTGTGCGTGGCCGTGGTCGTTCTTAAGTGTCGCGGGCAAACAATAGGGGATCCCATGCGCCAGATCGTTGCCGACATCCTAGCCAAGCAGAGCGTCAAGAATTTCGTGACGGCGGTTATTCTGTTCAATGCCATCATTCTGGGCATGGAAACATCTGACACCGTCATGGCGACGGCCGGAGATTTGCTAAAGCTGTTGGATCATATTTGCCTGGCCATCTTTGTGATCGAAATCGTTGCCAAGATTTATGCTCACCGCATGGAATTCTTTAAATCCGGCTGGAACATCTTTGATTTCCTGATCATCAGCTTGTCTCTGTCTCCAAGCGGAGAGGGCTTTGCGGTTCTACGGGCCATGCGCATCCTGCGTTTGCTGCGGATGGTGTCGATCGCCCCGACATTGCGCCGTGTGGTCGAAGCCTTTGTCTCGGCCTTACCCGGCATGGCGTCTGTCTTCCTTCTGATGGGACTGATCTTCTACATCGCATCTGTCATGGCGACGACACTGTTTTCCGAAGCGTTCCCACAGTGGTTCGGATCGCTAGGCGCCTCGGCCTATTCGCTGTTCCAGATCATGACGCTGGAAAGCTGGTCCATGGGCATCGTCCGTCCGGTGATGGAGGTTTATCCATACGCGTGGATGTTCTTTGTCCCGTTCATCCTTGTCACCACATTTGCGGTCGTGAACCTTGTGGTGGGTCTGGTCGTAAACTCTATGCAGGATGCCCACGCCGAAGAAAGCAACGCGGCGACCGATGATTACCGGCAAGAAGTGGTAGATCGTTTGGACCGGATCGAGGCCGCATTGGCAGATCTGGGTAAAAAGTAAGGGTCTGCTTGGCCATACTAATGAAGTAGGCACAGCTTAATTGGGATGTCTTCTATGCGGGACAAAGCTGCCATTAACTGCGGCTGCGCCAATGTCAGCTCTCGCTTGAAACACTTTTTTGCTTCGGCGTTTTGGGATCAACAAACCTGACATAGAAAAACGCTCCGCCAAAGAACGTACCAGCTAGCCCCAAACCAAAAATGATATTGAGTGGCACGCCTAGCTGATCCAACCAAACCATCACCAAAGACCAAGCCAGAAAAGATCCATAGAGCAACATAGCGCCCCCGAATCGCGCCCGCCTTTTTGCGATAAATCTGGCGATGACGAATGCTGTTAAAAACGGAAACCATGTTTCAGCGACATGGTTCACAAAGTGCATTTCTGTTGAAGCGCCACCGGGAAAGCTCATTCCCATGAACAGTGCCAAAAATGGGTACTGCCAAGGTAAGAGCGGGTTGATTGCTTCGATCACCGCGAGAGCTATCCAAACCAAGAACGCTCCTACGAAGGCCGCAAAATAAGTTATGAGTCGACGTGCCATACATTATGCATAAGTCAGATTGCACCGCTGGGGAAGCCGACCTTCGCGCATGATGCAGCATCCTGCACAATGGGCTCAATGCGGCCATCAAACTTTGACTGTAAGCTACTGCCTGAAGTGGCGTTTCAATACAAAAGCGGGGCTCGCAAGCCCCTTCCTTTTACGCCCAAGAATAGTTGAAGCTGACGCTGATACGTTCGTCTTCGGCCATGTTCATCGGCACCTCATGGCGCAACCAGCTTTCCCACAGAAGGACATCGCCGACCTTGGGCTTTGCATAGACGAAGGTTTTCAGTTCCTCACGTGCGCCTTTTTTGCGGGGTGGGGCGGCCATCATGCGGGCGGAGCGGGGGTCTTCCAGTTTCAGGGCAGAGGCACCGTCGGGCATGGATACATAGGTCGTGCCGGAAATTACGGAATGCGGATGGATATGCGAGCTGTGCATGCCGCCTTCGGGCAGGATGTTGATCCAGATGTCTTCCAGCTTCAGCTCGCGTCCGTCCAGATCGAATTCCAGATCTTCGGCAAAGGCGGCGACGTGTTTGTCCAGCGCATCCACGATTGATTTGAAAATCGGAAAGCGCCACGGCAGGTCAGTCAGCGAGGCATAGCTGGTATAGCCCGGATAGCCGTTTTCTTCGCACCATTCCTGACCGGCGTCATCGTCTTCGGCGATCACGTAGCACGAGTTTTCAAGTTCCTGCGCGTCGATGTCGTCGCCGAATTCATTCAGTTCCGCACGGTAAAGGCGCGTTACAAACAGGGATGAGATTTGTGCCATGAAACCGGATTGCCTTTGGTCTGGATATGTTTGATCTAGGCTTACACCTGCCCACCACGACAGGGAAGGCGGCGCCGGTAATTCCTGCTGAAATTCGCTGAATGGGGCAGGGGGCAGGAAATATCCTGAAAAACACTTGCTAATATGGGCTTTCGGTTGTAGTCGGACCGCTCATCCACGGACTCCACCGGAATCAGGGTGACCTTGCGCGTCTAACGTAGGCAGGGGCTCTCCGGTGATGTTGATTAAAGAAAGGGCGACAATGAACGCCAATGAACTCCGTGACAAGACCCCGGACGAACTCCGGGACCAGCTTGTCCAGCTTAAGAAAGAGGCCTTCAACCTGCGCTTCCAGCAGGCCACAGGTCAGATCGAGAACACCGCACGTATGCGCACCGTACGTCGCGATGTGGCACGGATCAAAACCGTGCTGAACCAAAAAGCCGCTGACGCGGCATCGGCAGAATAAGGGGAGCCTTGAGACATGCCCAAACGTATTCTCCAAGGCGTCGTAACAAGCACAGCAAACGCCCAGACTGTCACAGTCTCGGTTGAGCGCCGCTTCAAGCACCCTGTTCTGAAAAAGACGATCCGTAAGTCCAAAAAATACCGGGCTCACGATGAAGCTGAAAAGTTTCAGGTCGGCGACGCGGTTCGCATCATCGAATGCGCACCCAAGTCGAAAACGAAACGCTGGGAAGTTGTCGTCGAATAAGGCGGTAACGATCCAGTTTGATCGAAACCCTGGGGGCGTACAACAGAACACCCCCCAAAGGTCGGGAGAAACCACATGATCCAGATGCAGACCAATCTGGATGTCGCTGA
>CATNDK010000295.1 GCA_950096585.1 Thalassococcus halodurans
TCCTACCAATCCAACCAGAATGAACCCCACGGCGCGAACGTCGTTGAATTCACAGGCTAGCGGAAAGATGGGTATTCTCGACAATGTTTTGGGGCGGCTCGGATCGGTCACGAGTCTTCTCAAGCCTATCGCCGATCTGCACCTTGATGCCACAGGCGGGCACATGGATCGCGCGGCGTTTTACAATGCCTTGCGAACGTCGCAGACCCAGTTGTTCGGAACCAGCCTAAGCGAAACTCGCGTACAAGGGATGGAGGGTATTCTGAACGCCATGGCCGAGGTCGGCGACAACCGGAACGAAACCCTGGCCTATGCTTTGGCCACGGCCTACCACGAAACCGGCGCACGCATGGTTCCGGTCAGGGAAGGTTTTGCCCCGACCGACGAAGCCGCCATTCGCGATGTCGCCGCTTTGGCGCGCAAGCTTGGCCCGAACAGTCCCCCTGCCCGCTACGGCAAGCCTGCGGGCCCCTACGGCAAGGTTTATTTCGGGCGTGGCCAGATGCAGCTGACGTGGCTTGAAAACTATCAGGGGTGCTCTGCGGATGCAGGGACCGATCTGGTGAAAGACCCCGATGCGATGCTGGACCCGAAGATTTCCGCACGTGTTCTGATACGCGGCCTGATGGACGGGCGTTGGAACGGTCAACACAAGGGCATCGCCTATTATTTGCCGACCAATGGCCAGCCCGACCTGAAAGACGCACGGCGCTGTGTGAATGGCACCGATTGCTGGCAGAAAATTGCAGGCTACTACGAGGCGTTCCTAGCTGCGATCAAAGCCGCCGGTGGCTGGAAAGCCTGAGAAGCATTTTAAACACCAAACAAAAAACCGGCAGTGCTACCCCGCTGCCGGTTTTTCAAGATCATAGGATCTACGCCCAAACGGGCGACAGGATCAGTGTGTCCACGCGCCGCGGCGATCAACTGCAAAATTTTCAGCGTAGCCACGTGCACGAACGTTATGCTTGCGTTTCTTGGGCTCAATCACCTGCGCGTCGATGCCGTGGTCTTTGGCATAGTCCAGCGCAGCCTCTTTGCTGTCGAATGTCATTTTCACTTGCGTCTGTGTATCAGACGAAGATGTCCAGCCCATCAGCGGATCGACTTCGCGGGACGATTGCTGTGCGAATTCCAGAACCCAATGTTTGGTTTTGGCCTGACCCGAGGACATGGCCGTTTTCGCTGGCTGAAAAATGCGTGCGCGCATGGAATGACTCCTCATTACTTGCAGGTCTTATCGGTGAAACCGCGTCCCAAGACAAGCGTCAGCAGACGGTTTCTGTCAGCAGGCGACACAGATATCGGTTCATGGGGTTGAAGACGGACGCCTGCGGGGCAATTTTAGGCAGGTCACAGGAGATGCTTGATGCACAACAACCGACCCGACCAGATGCCCGTCCTTCACGCCGCCGCCCCGCCTGTTGCGGCGCGCGAAAAGCTGGAAGGTGGCGTCAAGTTCCGCATGGAAACCCAGTTCAACGCGGCCGGCGACCAGCCGACCGCGATTGCAGAACTGACCAGCGGCATTCTGGATGGCGAACGCAATCAGGTTCTTTTGGGGGCGACGGGTACGGGTAAGACGTTCACGATGGCAAAGGTCATCGAGGAAACCCAGCGCCCCGCCATCATTCTGGCCCCCAACAAAACGCTGGCCGCGCAGCTTTACGGCGAATTCAAAGGCTTCTTCCCTGACAACGCCGTCGAATATTTCGTTAGCTACTACGACTATTACCAGCCCGAGGCCTATGTGCCGCGCTCGGACACCTACATCGAAAAAGAAAGCCAGATTAACGAACAGATCGACCGGATGCGCCACTCGGCCACCCGTGCGCTTTTGGAACGGGACGATGTGATCATCGTGGCGTCGGTGTCCTGTATCTACGGTATCGGTTCGGTCGAAACCTACGGGGCAATGACGCAGGATTTGTACGTTGGCAAAGATTATGACCAACGCGCCGTCATTGCCGATCTGGTAGCGCAGCAGTACCGCCGCAACGATCAGGCGTTCCAGCGCGGATCATTCCGTGTGCGCGGCGATGTACTCGAGGTCTTCCCAGCTCACCTTGAAGACCGCGCATGGCGCTTTTCCTTTTTCGGGGAAGAGCTTGAATCAATTACCGAATTCGATCCTCTGACCGGTCAGAAAACCGGCGACTTCGAACGCATCCGCATCTACGCGAATTCGCACTACGTCACCCCGCGCCCGACCATGCAGCAGGCCGTGATCGAGATTAAGAAAGAACTGCGCCAGCGGCTCGATATTCTGGTCAACGAAGGCAAACTGCTAGAGGCGCAGCGCCTGGAACAGCGGACCAACTTCGACATCGAAATGCTGGAAGCCACCGGCGTCTGTAACGGCATTGAAAACTATTCCCGCTATCTGACGGGCCGCGCACCGGGTGAACCGCCGCCCACGCTGTTCGAATTCATCCCCGACCACGCGATTGTTTTTGCGGACGAAAGCCACGTGTCTGTGCCGCAGATCGGCGGCATGTATCGGGGCGACTTCCGGCGCAAAATGACACTGGCAGAACACGGCTTCCGCCTGCCGTCCTGTATGGACAACCGCCCCCTCAAGTTCGAGGAATGGGACGCGATGCGCCCGCAATCGGTGTTCGTATCCGCCACCCCCGCCGCGTGGGAGTTGGAGCAATCCGGCGGCGTTTTCACCGAACAGGTCATTCGCCCCACCGGCCTTCTCGATCCGCAAGTCGAAATCCGTCCAGTCGAGATGCAAGTCGATGATTTGTTGGATGAAATCCGCAAAGTTAGCGAAAAAGGCTTCCGCACGCTGGCGACGGTTCTGACCAAACGCATGGCCGAAGACCTGACGGAATACCTGCACGAACAGGGCATCCGCGTGCGCTATATGCACTCGGACATCGATACGATCGAACGGATCGAAATCCTGCGCGATCTGCGGCTGGGTGCGTTCGACGTGCTGGTGGGCATCAACCTTTTGCGCGAAGGTCTGGATATTCCCGAATGTGGTCTGGTCGCCATTCTGGATGCAGACAAGGAAGGCTTCTTGCGGTCTGAAACATCGCTGATCCAGACCATCGGTCGTGCCGCGCGGAACGCCGAAGGCCGCGTGATCATGTACGCCGACAAGATCACTGGTTCGATGGAACGGGCGATGGACGAAACCAATCGCCGTCGCGAAAAGCAGATCGCTTACAACGAAGAACACGGGATCACGCCTGAAACGGTCAAGAAGAACGTCGATGACATTCTGGCGGGCCTTTACCAAGGCGACACAGATCAGGCGCGCGTCACCGCCACCATCGACAAACAACACGCCGGTTCGAACATGCAGGCGGTTATGGAAGGTCTGCGCAATGATATGCGCAAAGCCGCCGAGAACCTTGAGTTCGAAGAAGCCGCCCGCTTGCGCGATGAACTGAAACGCTTGGAAGCCGTGGATTTGGCCGTCTCAGATGACCCGTTGGCCCGCCAGCAAGCGGTCGAGCGCGCGTCCGAGGAAGCCGTCAAATCCAAAGGCCGGTCCACCGCCGGACGACCGGGCCAGCGCGGCGGCGTCAAGCGCCGCAAATCCAGATGAATCCACGCGCGCACTTGACCTGTGCGCGTGGGGTGGCCCTATTCGTTGGTAAGGTTCGGAAAGGAACGTGATCATGCTCCGGATAAGCGCCACATTGGCAATGTTACTGGCATTGGCCTCTTGCGCCACACCGGCACAAAAATGTGCGCTGGATGCCGAGGCTGATCTTCGCAAAACGCGCAACGACATCAAAGAGCTTCAGGCAACCGTTGATCGCGGTTACGGCCTTCGCGAAATCACCCAATACGTGCCGGTTCAAACCACCTGCGAACGGGGAAGTGGCGCCCGCGTCACGCGCTTTACCTGCACCCAATACGAATTCCGGACGCAGGAAGTGCGCTATTCAGTTGATCT
>CATNDK010000296.1 GCA_950096585.1 Thalassococcus halodurans
GCGATCCCCCCTTGGGCACGCCCGAGCTGAAGCGGCTGACGGATGCGCAGGTCAAAGCGCTGGTCGCGGCGTCGCCTGCCGCATCGGAACTGCCCGCCAAAGACCTGACCGCGCTTGAGGAAAAGCTGCAAAAGATCGCTGGCCATGCAGCGGCGCTTGCGCTGGAAGACTGGCAGCAGTCCGAGGCACTGGGCCAGCGTCCGGTCGTGCGCCGTACCGAACGGATGCGCCCGCAAAACACCCCCGTTGCACGGCCACAGGCGCGTGCCGAATTCGAAAACGCCGCGACGGGCCGTGTGGGCGAGGTCACGCGCTCGACCCTGAACGCCATTTCCTTCCCCGAGTTCGTGTCGGACCTGATCAAAGGCACGTTCAAATCCATTCTGGACGCCACCACGTCACAGATGGACGCCTATATGAAGCTGCTTGAACAGGTGTCCCAGACCGTTGAGCAGTTCGAGAACGAAAACATCTCGGACGCGCAGGCGCACCAGTGGCTTGCCCAGCAGTACCCCCGTCATATGCGTCTGGAGCCCTCGGACGCGGGTCCGATTGCGGTGCCAACAGATGATGCTGATGGCGTGCCCGAGGGGCTGGAAAATTCCCTGATGCTGCCGGATCGCGTGTCGTCCATCGACGAAACGACAATTGAGGAAACGCTGCTGCCTGCCGCCCGCCGCAAACTGGCGCAATCGCGGCTTCAGATGCTGTCGTCGCTGGTGATGATGGGGCTGCAGCGGATCGTCATCAACCACGGTCGCATCCGCGCGACCATGGGGTTTCACATCGATGCGACAGACACTGCGAGCCGCAGTGACGCCAGCCTTCTTGATACGTCCATGGCGGCGTCAGGATCGTTCGGTTACGGGCCGTGGTCGGCGTCTGTTTCGACCTCGGTCACCTATGTGCGGTCCACGAAATCGGACAGCAACGCTGAACTGAACGTCAACGCAGACCTGACGGGCGAGGTCGATTTGACCTTTTCCACCGACTACCTGCCGCTGAACCGGATGGCGACGGATGAACGGATTGCCCGTATCCGTCAGAACACGCCGAACCCGTCGGCCAATGCACCTGCCGCGGCTTCGATGGCTGGCAGCAACCGGACCGAGAGCGCGTCGGCGTCGGATATGCTGAACACGCATCTTGGACGGCGCGAGGCCGTCACTGCTCCAGGGCTGGATGACATCCCGCGCGAGACCAACGAACAGCGGGCTGAACGGCTTCGCATCAACCGCGAGAACGCGCAGCAGAACGAAGCCGCGAACAATTCCCAAACTGCCGAACAAGCTCCGGCGACGGAAACGCCTGCCGCCGAAACCCCCGCTGCTGAAACCCCTGCCACAGAAGGTGCCGCATGAGCCAGACCAACGTTCTTCCCGGCCCCTATGGCAGCGAACCCAAGCCCGAGATGGAAGTTTCGGATCAGGTCAACGGGTTGGTGCAATCACAGATTTCCGCGCTGTTGCTGTCGTCGCCAGCGTTCTCGGAAATGCCCGAGGAAAAGCAGGACGAGATGCGCGCCAATATGGCCAAGATTGCGGCCTATTCGGCGGCTTTGGTGGAAGACGACTGGAAACAGTCACGCAAACTGGGCCAGACGCCCATGGTGCGCACCAGCCGGTCGATGGAGTTCGATCCTGACGCAGCTCCGGTCCCCATGACCGTGGATACAGTCAGCCCCAAGCCAGTCGCCAAACCGATGGCAACCGGCGATTTCAATCCCGCCGCCGCCAATCAGGTGGCCAGCGTCACCGAAAGCACCCTGAACGCCATCGCCTTTCCGACCTTTGTCGCCGATCTGATCAAAGGCACTTTCAACGCGATCATCGATGCCTCGATCCAGCAGATGGAAGCCTTTGGCGAGCTTTTGTCCAACGTCGCCAAAACGGTCGATGATTTCATGGCCGACAATATCACCGACAACAACGCCCGTGACTGGGTCACAGGCGCATTTCCCGCGCGATACACGCTGAACGCTTCAGGTGACGGCCCGCAGTTGGAACCGTCCGAGGATCTGACCGACGAAGAAGCCAGCCGCATGCGTCGCACGCTTAATCTGGGCGAGGATGCGGACCTGTCGGATGTGGAATCCGTCGTCGTTCCCGCAGCCCGCCGCCACATCGCGCAAAGCCGTCAGCAGATGCTGTCCTCGATGGTTTTGATGGGGATCAACCGCGTGATCGTGACCCGTGGCCGGATCAAAGCGCAGATGGGTTTCCGCATCGACACCAAAGATGCGGCAACGGCGTCGGCGTCCAAAAGCTTTGACATGAAAAACGAAACCAAAGCGCGCTATGGCTGGTTCCTGTCGCCAGTTTCGGCTTCGACCAAAACCACCGTTGCCTATGTGTCGTCCTCCCAGAAGGACAGCGAAAACGAGATTGATGTTTCGGCCAACCTGTCGGGCGAGGTTGACCTGCAATTCAAGTCCGATGTCTTCCCGCTCGAACGTTTTGCTGATGCTGGTGTGATTTCCGGCATCCAGTCGAACACGGCCAATCCGGCGGCCAATCAGCCGGTCACTTCAATGACTTAGAACAAAAGAAATTAGGAGACCTTTGATATGCCCCATTATCACGAACACACACGCCGCCAGCCTGTTCGTCCTCAGGGTGCCCCCCTGTCGGGTGGCTCGGGCGATGGCGAAGGGTACTTTCCGCCCGCTCGTGGCAGCTATGTCCGGCTGGCTCCGAACGCGTCTGCGGTGACGGATATCACCTCGGATCAGTTGCAGCCGGGTGACCTGTTGTTGTCCACCACATCCGAGGCGATCAGCGCCACAATCCGCGAAGTGACCGACAGCCCCGTCAGCCATGTCGCCGTCTACATCGGCAACGGCGAGGTGATCGAAGGCATTGGAGACGGGGTCACACGCCACCGCTTAACCGCCGCTTTGGCCGATGATTATTATTCGGCCGCCTACCGCGTGAACGGTCTAACCGACGCCGACCGCAGCGCGCTGGTCACGTGGCTGCGCGGCAAAGAGGGCGAGCCCTACGACTATGGCGGTTTGATCCACGAAATCACGAATTCCGACGATGCGTGGTTCTGCTCGGAACTGACCTTTGCCGCCTACGAACATATCGGCAAACCGCTGTCGACGGTTGAACCTGGCAATAGCGAGCCGGGGCAGATCCTGACCCTGTCCAACGTGACCTACGTCGGCCATTTGAAACGTCCGGGCTATGCCGCATCGCATGGCATGCACCCGATGCAGCAGCGCGGCTATGGCCATGCACAAGACGCCTTTGCGCCGGACGAAAGCCAACGCGATGCAATGATAACGCGGGGCTATTACGGCCAAAGCATCGACACCAGCGCGCTGATGCCTGCGGACATCATTCTGACCAGCGGCAACGCCATGGTGTCTGCTGCAATCCGAACCCACACAGGCGGCCCTGCAAGTCATGCGGCACTTTATGTGGGCAACGGTCAGGTCATCGAAATGGTGGGCACAGGCGCACGCAAGGTGCCGCTGACCACGATCCTGCGGGACACGGATTTCGCCGCGGCCTATCGCGTGTCGGGTCTGACGACTGCGCAGAAAACAACCATCGTCAATTTCGCCGAAGACGTCGTGCGCCGTGGGGTCGAGTACGATTACTGGGCTATAGCCAGCTTCCTGACAGGCAATGACGAGGACAGGCTTTTCTGTTCTGAAATGATTTTCGAAGCCTTCGATGCCGCCGGCAGATCGCTTGGCACGCCTTCCAAATCCAATCCATCAATGGTGATTAATATGCAGGGAATTGAGTATATCGGCCATATTCCGGCCAATCGCGACAACGCAAGAACGCAAGGCCTTGCCATGTCCATGTCCGGTGGCTTGAACGCTGCCGTCAGCGCCGCCGTTGCGGCAGGCGCGTCCGAGCAAGAGGCACGCGCTTATTTC
>CATNDK010000297.1 GCA_950096585.1 Thalassococcus halodurans
CCTGACGGGCGAGACGCGCACTCTCCCCCTGCCCTTAGGCAGTTTCGTGCGCGCCCGCCCCGAAATCCGGTCAGATGGCGCGTGGCTTTTGCCGCTGTTTCACTGCACCCACAGCCCCGGAGCGCGATGGACAGGCCGCCACGACACCGCATCCGTTGCGATTAGCGCGGACAACGGCGAAACATGGCGCCGCGTTGAGGTTCCTGACTCGGTCGGTTGCGTACACATGACGTTGGTTCCGCTGGGCCCAGACCACTACGCCGCCTTTTTCCGCCGCAGACAGGCGGATTATGTCTATCGTTGTGAAAGCACCGATGGCGGCGAAAGCTGGACCAGCCCGCAGCCGACGGACGTCCCGAACAACAACAGCTCCATCGGCGTGCGGAAACTGGCGGACGGCCGGATCGCAATGGTGTGCAACCCGGTAAACGCCGCAATGGACCCCAGCCGCCGCGCATCGCTTTATGACGAACTCTATGACGATGAACGACCCGAAGCCGACGGTGGCTGCGATGCCATCTGGGGCGTGCGGCGCGCACCTTTGATCCTTGCCCTGTCCAGCGACGGCGGCCACAGCTTTCCTGACCGGATCATGCTGATGGACGGCCCCGGCACCTGCCTGTCCAACGACAGCGAAGATGGACGCAACCACGAACTATCATACCCTGCATTGGACGAAGCGCCGAATGGCGACATCGACGTATGCTTTACCTACCACCGGCGGGCCATTGCACACCTGCGCATTCCGGCGGCTGAACTGAAGGTTTGAAGATGATTGGCATTACCATGGGCGACCCTGCTGGCGTCGGCCCCGAAATCACGCTGAAGGCGCTGGCGGAAATGAGCGCAGAGGACCGCGCGCAAACCCGTGTCTTCGGCAACCGCGAAACGCTTCTGGCCGCCGAAAAGGTCGTGCAAACCGGCCTGTCGCCCGACGCCGACTTTGCGCTGACCGACATCCCTGTCGAGGGTGCCCCGCTGCCCTTTGGCGTCGAAGACAAACGCGCGGGCGATAGCGCGTTTCACTTTATCAAAGCGGCGGTTCGCGCCGCGCTGAACGGCGAAATCGGCTGCATTGTCACCGCACCGATCAATAAGGCCGCGCTGAATGCGGCGGGCCACCACTATGACGGTCATACAGGCATGCTGGCCGCGTTAACGGGGCAGAAAGGCGCATGGATGATCCTTGCGTCCGAGCGCCTGAAGGTCATCCACACCTCAACCCATGTGTCACTGAAAGAGGCGATTGCGCGGACCTTGCCCGAACGCGTCCTTGAAACGATCCGCGCAGGCAACGACCACCTGAAGCGCATCGGCATTAAAGCCCCGCGCATTGCTATGGCGGGCCTGAACCCCCATTGCGGCGAAGGCGGGCTGTTCGGCGATGAAGACGACCAGTTGATTGCCCCCGGCGTTAAGGCAGCACAGGCCGAAGGCATTGATGTGACCGGCCCCATTCCGGGCGATACGGTCTTTGCCCGCGCCCACAACGGCGCGTTTGATCTGGTCATCGCGAACTACCACGATCAGGGCCACATCCCGATCAAACTGGTGGCCTTTGATACCGCCGTGAACGTGTCCGTCGGCCTGCCCATCGACCGCACATCGGTTGATCACGGCACCGCCTTTGACATTGCAGGCACTGGGGTTGCGGACCACGGAAACATGAAAGAGGCGATCGCCTACGCCCGACGTCTAGTGGAAGGAAAAAACACATGATCCAAGGTGTTTTCAGCGCCGCCACAACCCCCGTTGGCACAGATGGACAGGTCCGGCTTGAGCTGTTTGCAGAACATTGTCGCGCACTTCTGGACGAAGGTTGCCATGGCATCGCTCTTTTGGGCACCACGGGCGAAGCAAACAGCTACTCGGTCAGTGAACGCAAAGCGTTGCTTGAGGCCGCAAAAGGCTTTGGCGTTGCCGGCAATCAGCTATTGCCCGGCACATCGACGTGCAATGTGCCCGAGACCATCGAACTGACCAGCCATGCTGTCGACAATGGCGTCTTGGGCTGTGTTCTGCTTCCTCCATTCTACTACAAAGGGGTTAGCGACGACGGCCTGTTCCGGTTCTATTCCGACGTGATCAAAGGCGTCGCGGACAGCCGCCTAAAAGTTGTTCTGTATCATATCCCGCAAGTCACACAGGTGCCGCTGTCGCACGACTTGATCGACCGGCTTTTGAACGCGTTCCCCGACACCGTCGTTGGCATCAAAGACAGCGCCGGTGACATCGAAAACATGAAGACCATGATCCAGCGCTTTCCGGGCTTCTCGGTTCTGGCTGGCGCTGATCCCCTACTCCTCCCCCTGCTGCAAGCGGGGGGCGCAGGCTGCATCACGGCGACCTCCAATCTTCGCGCCGACAGCCTGCGTCAAATTTGGGACAACTGGCAGTCTGGCGACGCAGAGATTGTCACAAAAGCCCAAGACCGCATCAATGACTGGCGGACTTTGACCAATGCTTACGTCCAGTTGCCCACAGTAAAAACGATGGTTGCCCGTCGTCGGCGGAACAATGACTGGCTGAACCTGCGGGCACCGCTGGTTCCGCTAAGCGATGCGGAGCGCGACAACGTTTGGGCGCAAATGACACAACTTGGCGAGGGGCAGGCATGAACCGGCAGATCACAATCAACCAACCCGCTCGCCTTGAGATTGGCGCAGGCTCTGTCGCGACCGTCGGCGCATGGGCGGGCGACGCCCAGCGCGTACTGGTTCTGACCGTTGATATTTTGCGGGATAAGGTCGCCAGCCTTGGCTTGCGCGGCGCTGTCACGGTTTACGACGACATCCCGCCCGAACCGGATGATCGCGCGCTTGAACGTGCGCTGGATGTTGCGGGCGACCTGAAGCCTGATCTGATCATCGGCCTTGGCGGCGGATCGGTGATGGATATCGCCAAACTCGTAGCCGTTCTCTGGGACCGCAGCCAGAAGCTGACAGATGTGATTGGCCCCAACAAAGTGGCCAAGCGCCTGAGCCGTCTTGCCCTGATCCCGACCACGGCGGGCACAGGATCGGAAGCCGGCATTCGCGCCCTTGTCACCAATTCGGAAACCCAAGCCAAAATGGCCGTCGAGAGCCCGTTTATGGGGGCGGACCTTGCGGTGCTCGACCCCGAACTGACGTTTTCCGTACCCGCCGCCGTAACTGCGGCGACCGGCATTGATGCCATGGCCCATTGCGTGGAAGCCTTCACCAATAAAAACGCGCATGACATGATCGACAGCTATGCCCGAATGGGCATCGGCCTTGTCGGGAAATACCTGCGGCGTGCGGTCGAGAATGGCTCTGACACCGAAGCGCGCGAAGGCATGATGCTAGCAAGCTACTATGGCGGCATTTGCCTAGGCCCCGTAAATACGGCCGCAGGTCATGCGTTGGCCTACCCGCTTGGCGCCCGTCTGCACCTGCCTCATGGACTGGCGAATGCGCTGATCTTTCCCCATGTTCTGGCGTTCAATCAGCCGGACCGTCCTGAAAAGACCGCTGAAGTGCTGTCCTTCTTGGGGCTGAAGGCTGGTTCCGGCACAGAGCATGTAAGCGCCGAGGCCCACGCCTTTTGCGCATCGCTGGGTGTCGATATGAAGCTGGGCAATCACGGCGCGACCGAGGGTGATCTGCGGTCATGGGCAGAAGAGGCGCATGCCATTCGTCGCCTGATGGACAACAACCCCCGCGACATGAGCATTGATCAGGTCGAGGCGATCTACAAATCAGCGCTTTAGCCGTCGAACAGGCGGTCACGCGATCCTTCAAGGTGTTTGCGCATCAGCGTTTCGGCGGTTTCGCCATCGTGATCCGCAATCGCCTGATAAATCGACCTGTGTTCGCCATAGACGTGGCCCAATCCCCCCC
>CATNDK010000298.1 GCA_950096585.1 Thalassococcus halodurans
TTCCTAAACCGCCGACATTGGCTAGCGTTGAAAGTCTTGTAACGGTCCGCGCGGGTGTGGAGGCACGCGCGCAGAAAACTTATCTGGGAGGGTATATCTTAATGGATCGTCGTTCTTTTCTGACAAAATCCGCGCTGGGCGGGACCGCAGCCGCGGCCTCGACACTGGCCGCACCGGCCTATGCACAGGGCAAGCGCACGCTGACCATGGTTACATCGTGGCCCCGCGGCTTTGCCGTTCTCGATGACGCTGCAACATATCTGGAAAACTACGTTTCCGCTCTGTCCGATGGCGAACTGACCATCGACAAAAAAGCGCCGGGCGAACTGGTTGGCGCTCTGGAAGTGTTTGACGCGGTTTCGTCCGGTCAGGCTGACATGTACCACTCCGCTGACTACTACTTCGTTGGTCAGCACCCGGGTTACGCCTTCTTCACAGCTGTTCCCTTCGGCGGCACAGCGCAGGAAGTGACAAACTGGTACCACCACGGTGGCGGTCAGGAACTGCACGACGAGCTGGGCGAAATCTTCAACCTGAAAGGCCTGCTGGCAGGTAACTCTGGCTCGCAGTCCGGTGGTTGGTTCCGCAAGGAAATCAACTCGGCAGAAGACTTCAACGGTCTGAAGTTCCGTATGCCGGGTCTGGGTGGCCAGGTTCTGGGTAAACTGGGCGCATCCGTTCAGAACATCCCGGGTGGTGAACTGTATCAGGCGCTGTCGTCTGGTGCTCTGGACGGTCTGGAGTGGGTTGGCCCGATGGCTGACGAACGCGCCGGCTTCCAGGAAGTTGCGAAAATCTACTACACAGCGGGCTTCCACGAGCCGGGTTCCGCTCTGGCGTCCTCGGTCAACCTCGACGTTTGGAACGACCTGAGCCAGAAGCACAAAGACATCCTGAACATCGCGTCTCAGGCTGTTACGCACTACCAGCTGGCTGAAACACTGGCCAACAACGGTGCGGCTCTGGCACGTCTGCAGGCACAGGGCGTCAAGACGCTTCAGTTCTCTGACGACGTATGGGATGCCTTCGGCGCCGCGTCCAAAGAAGTTATGGATGAAAACATGGGCGACGAACTGTTCGCCAAGATCCGTACTTCCTTCGACGAAAGCCTCGCATCGTCCGCGTCCTGGATCAACAAATCGGACGGCTACTACGTTGCACAGCGTGTGCGCGTGCTGGGCCAGTGATCCGATAGGATTTGACTCCACTAAGGCCTCCGCGAAAGCGGGGGCCTTTTTCCAAGAAACAACCTGAAAACGACCCGCCTGAACGCGGGCAATGGGGGTATGTATGGAAGAAGAGGCGGTTGGCCTCGGTGGTATGTTCGGAGCAATAGGCGAGGGGATCGTCTTGCTTTTTCAGAACATCGCCATGGCGTTTTACAATTTCGGATATGCGATCACGCATCCGTCCTTGTGGCTGGACTGGTCTGATAAACAGGCCATCATGCGGTTTGTTTACTACGGTGGCTCGGTCGAGTTTTTCTTCGTCGTCTTTACGGCCTTCCTTGTTCTGACGGCCATCGGCCTTTGGCGCAATTCGGTCATGTGGGGCACTGTGCGCGTGCTGGAAGGTCTGGGCAATACGCTGGGCCGTTTCTTTGCGTGGGCCGGTCTTCTGATGGTTCTTCAGCAGGTCGTGATCGTCTTCATGCAGCGTATCTTTACCCGTCCGGACATTTCATTCGGCTTCGGTGTGCCGCTGCAATTCGACATCAGCTGGTGGGCTGAAGAACTGAAGCTTTACAACGCTTTGGTCGTCACTCTTTGTCTGACATACACCTTTGTCCAGCGTGGCCACGTGCGCGTTGATCTGGTCTATTCGGCGGTCAGCTATCGCACCAAACGTGTGATCGACATGTTCGGGTCGCTGTTCTTCATGATGCCCATCGCCGTCCTGATCTGGATGTATTCGTGGTATTTCATGTGGCGCCACCTGATCGTGCCCAAGCCGTCTGCATCCGACGCGCTGGATCGTCTTCTGACCAAGTCGCGTGCGCTGCGGTGGAACGTTGAAACCATCGGTTTCAGCCCCAACGGCTTTACTGCGTACTTCCTGTTCAAAATTCTTCTGGTCGTCATGTGTGGCCTGATCTTCTTGCAGGCAATTGCGTTCTTCTACCGCTCGTATCTTGAGTGGAAAGAGGGCGAAGAGTCCGAGGACAAATACCTTGATGTCGATGTCCTCGAAGATGTCACCGACGAACAGCACGCTCACGGCGCATAAGAGCAGGAGACAGACATAATGCTATTCGGACTTGATGGCGTCGAAATCGGTCTTCTGATCGTCTTTGTGACGCTTTTCTCAGCGATCCTGTCCGGCTTTCCGGTGGCCTTTGCCATTGGTGGCGCGGGGATCATTTCATTCGGCATCATTGCGGCACTCGATTCCGCAGGGTTGCTGATCCACCAGGCAATTGATGATTCATCCGACGCCTATAACGCGCTGGTCGCGAGTGGGATCAAACCTGACAGTATCTCGATCTTCCGCTATCCGGATCTGCCACGTCTGGCCGAGCCGGTCTTTGTCAGCGGTTGGGAAACAGCGCTTGATCGCAACGTTTCCTTTATCGTGAACCGTATCAACGAACGTGTTCTGGCCGGTCAGTCCATCGAAACGCTGTTGGCGGTTCTGATGTTCGTTCTGATGGGGATCGTTCTGGAACGTTCCAAGATCGCGAACGACCTTCTGACCACGATGGCGCGCGTCTTTGGACCGCTTCCCGGCGGTCTGGCGGTGTCGATTGTTGTGGTGGGTGCCTTCCTTGCGGCGTCGACCGGTATTGTTGGCGCGACCGTTGTGACCATGGGTCTGCTGGCCCTGCCGACCATGCTGCGGAACAACTATTCGCCTGAACTGGCGACTGGTGTCATCGCGGCCTCGGGTACGCTTGGTCAGATCATTCCGCCGTCCATCGTGATCGTTCTGCTGGGTACACTGGCGGGCACCCTCTATTCGGCTGCGCAAGAAAGCCGTGCGGTGGCAGCGGGTTGTACAGACGCGTTGACCTATCTGGGCGAGCCTGCGGTTGTGTCGGTTGGTACGTTGTTCCAGGCCGCGCTGCTGCCGGGCATCATGCTGGCACTTCTTTATGCCGGTTACGCCTTTGGCTACGCGCTTCTGAACCCGTCCAAGGCACCTGCGGTTGAACTGGGCACGTCTTCGGGCGAGGTGATCACACGCGGCGAAGGTCTGACATGGTTCCTGTTCGTTCCGGCGGCGCTGATCGCGGGCACGATGCTGCTTGGTCAGGTGAACCTTGTTGGTAGCCAGAGCACACAGGTCGACAGCTTCTCGGATATCGGTGCGGCAGCGTCGCTGCGCACGAATGTTGGCGATGAATGTAAAGCCTCGATGATCGAACTGCATGGTCAGGATGCCTGGGATCAGGCCGTGGCCGAGCAAGCCGAGATCGAAGCAGGTGGCGGCCAAACCGAAAGCCGTCGTCTGACCGAGGAAGAAGTTGCAGAGCTGCGTGCTGCAAAGGTGGACGCTGCTGCGCCCATCGGCACAGGTGTTGCGATCTTGGCTGTGATGCTGGGTCTGATCCTTGCGATCGGTCGCGGTGTGTCGCCGTCTTCGGATCCGAAGCCTTTGATCATCGGTGCAATTGGCGTGCTGCTGATGCTGTTGGCGGATGTGGCGTTTATTTCGCCGCTCAGTTCGCCCTCGGCGACGGTTATCTGGCTATTGATCCCGGCTATCCTTGCGCTCTATGGGGCCAAGGTTGCAGGCGCACGCATGGCGCACAACGAACTGATCCGCGTGGTCTTCCCACCGCTGGTTCTGATCGTTGCTGTTCTGGGCTCGATCCTTGGCGGTATCACCAACCCGACACCCGCCGCGGCACTT
>CATNDK010000299.1 GCA_950096585.1 Thalassococcus halodurans
CGTCGATCAGGTTCAACAGCCCGAACGGCCCAGCCCCGCGGTTGCGCAGCACGACTTGGGACACGTCTTCGCAGAAACGCGCGTCAAAATCGTCGAAGGCCGTTTCGTTCAAACCATGCGCGATCAGCGATGCGCCCAGATTGCGCGCATCCACGATGGCCTGGCTCGCGCCATTCGATCCTGTTGGATACATCGGATGTGCGGCGTCACCGATCAGAACAACACGACCATCAGCCCAGCTGGGCACCGGATCGCGGTCGATCATCGGGTATTCGTAGACAGTGCCTGCTTTGGACAGGAATTCGGGCACGTTGATCCAGTCGTATTCCCAACCATCAAAATGATGGATGAAATCTTCGATCTCGACCTTTTTGTTCCAGTCGCCGCCCTTCCAGCCTTCGGAATTGTCCACGGTCACTTCGGCGATCCAGTTGATCATGGCAACCCCGGTTTCCGGATCGGGATGCGAGATCGGATAAATCACCATGCGATGCTTGTGGGTACCAAGGCCCACGAAAGACGAACCGCTGCGGATCGGCTTCGCCTGCGTCGTGCCACGCCACATGATCGCGCCGCCCCAGTGGATCGGCGGCTGGTCAGGGTACATCTGCGCCCGAACTGCGGAATGGATGCCATCCGCAGCAATCAGCATGCTGGCCGTTTCCTGCGCCGTTGTGCCGTCAGCGTCGACGGTTTCAACCGTCACCGTATCGTCGTCATTGTTGGAATAGCCGGTCACGCGCACGCCCAAACGGACCGCATCCGGGCCCAGACGATCCAGCACTTCTTGGTACAGCAGCATCTGTAGCTTGCCGCGATGCACCGAGTACTGTGGCCAGTTATAGCCCGCTTCCAGTCCGCGCGGTTCAGAGTAAACAGGGTTACCTTTCAGACCGACCAACGCCCATTCACGGCATTTCACGCCGATCTGGTCCAGTTTTTCAGCGCCAATGCCCAGATCAAACAACTCGCGCACGGCGTTCGGTTGCACGTTGATGCCAACGCCCAATGGCTTCAGCTCGCTCACCGTTTCAAGAACGACGCAGTCAACGCCGATCTGATGCAGCGTCAAAGCCATGCTCATACCCGCGATACCGCCACCGGCGATCAGAACTTTGGGCTGGGACATGGCACACTCCTCAAACTAGCCGTTTCCGCGCGCCTCGTGGCTAGCACATGGCACGCGGGAAAGGCCAGATTGGAACTGCACTTACTATTTGGTCTCTTCGAACAATTCGCGACCAATCAGCATGCGACGAATTTCGGATGTACCCGCGCCGATCTCATACAGTTTCGCGTCGCGCAGAAGACGCCCCGTGGGGAAGTCGTTGATATAGCCATTGCCGCCCAGTGTCTGGATCGCTTCCAGCGCGACCTGAGTTGCCTTTTCCGCTGCATAAAGGATGCAGCCCGCCGCGTCTTTACGCGTGGTTTCACCGCGATCACAGGCAGCAGCAACGGAATAGACGTACGACCGGCAGGCGTTAAGCGTGACATACATGTCCGCCAGTTTGCCCTGCATCAGCTGGAAAGTCCCGATGGGTTTTCCGAACTGTTCGCGGTCATGCACGTAAGGCACCACCACATCCAGACAGGCCGCCATGATCCCTAAGGGTCCTGCCGCCAGTACGACGCGCTCATAGTCCAGACCGCTCATCAAGATACGAACGCCCTGCCCCTCTTGCCCTAGGACATTTTCGAACGGCACTTCGCAGTCTTCAAAGATTAGCTCGGCCGTGTTCGACCCACGCATCCCCAGCTTGTCCAGCTTTTGACCGGTCGAGAAACCCGCCATGTCCTTTTCGATCAGAAAGGCTGTGATCCCTTTGGGACCTGCATCCGGATCGGTTTTGGCGTAAACGATCAGCGTGTCGGCATCGGGACCGTTGGTGATCCACATCTTGTTGCCGTTCAGGATGAAACGATCGTTTCGTTTTTCCGCCCGCAGACGCATGGACACAACATCAGACCCCGCACCCGGTTCGCTCATGGCAAGCGCACCGACGTTGTCGCCGCTGATCAGGCCCGGTAGGTATTTTTCCTGCTGCTCAGGCGAGCCATTCCTCCGGATCTGGTTCACACACAGGTTGGAATGCGCACCATAAGACAGGCCAACCGAGGCGGAAGCACGGCTGATTTCTTCAATAGCAACACAGTGGGCCAGATAGCCCATGCCTGTGCCGCCAAGCTCTTCTTCGACGGTCAATCCAAGAAGACCCAAGTCGCCCATCTTCTTCCACAAATCAGCGGGGAATTGGTTTGTCTGGTCAATCTCTTGCGCTCGTGGCGCGATTTCGGCCTGAGCAAATTTGTGCACGACGTCGCGCAGGGCCTCGATTTCTTCACCCAGTGCGAAGTTCATAGATGCGTGAAACAATGCGGTTTCCTCCCAAGAGGCAGGTGCTGGACTTATTCTTGGATTCCAACACTCTGCAATACAGCCTGTACGTAACAGTCAATCACCTGATCCCTGTTCAGTTCGCCGTCTTCACGGAACCAAACAGTGATCCCTGTCATCATCGCCAAAAGTGCCCGCGTCTGAACGGCGGCGTTGGCGACCTTGAAGGTGCCTTCCTTGACACCCTGTTCCAGAACCTCGCGCAGGATCGCCTCGTATTCGTCGCGCTTGACGTAAACGTCCTGACGGCCCGTTTCCTCAAGGCTGCGCAACTCCATGTAGGCGATAAAGACGTGATCCGGAAAATCCAGCTGATAGCTGATGTGGAAACGGGCAAAGGCGACCAAGCGGTTCCTTGTTCCTTCCACACCATCCATGGCGTTATTCGCCGCAGCCAGAAGATCAACCATGTGGGTCATCATCAGATCCACAAGGATGTCCTGTTTGCTAGGGAAGTGGTTGTAGATTGCTCCGGGCTGTATCCCGACCGCATTCGCAATGTCGCGCATGGACACAGCGCTATAGCCGCTTTTGGCAAAAAGACGGAGGGCATTCAGCCGGATCGTCTCTTTCGTGTCTTTCGAGCGCTGTTGCAACATATGCGTCTGGTCCGCTTATTACGAATGGGCGTTCATTTATTGAACGACAAATGCCCGTTTTCAAGCCACTGCTGAAAAAATACTCACCCTTTCAACTTACTACTTTCGGGTCCCTAGCCCTTGGCCCATGGGGCCGGTGTTTTATTCAGAAAGGCAGCGATGCCTTTTTCGGCACAATCGCTTTCCCAAGCGTCGGCCAATTGTTCGATGGTGCCGTCGATCACCGAAGCGTCGATTTGCGCCCCCAATGACCGGATCAGGCGTTTGGTTCGGCCCACCGCTTCTTTCGGAAGCTTCAGGTAGGGGGCGACGGCTTCTTTGATCGCCATGTCCAACTGGCCTGCGGGAACAGACCGCGCAACCAGTCCCAGTTCGACCGCACGGGGTCCTTGGAAAAGCTCGGCATTCATCATGACCTGACGCGCGGCCCCTTCCCCGATCCGCGCAAGAACATAAGGCGAAATCGTCGCCGGAATGATGCCAAGCCGTGTTTCGGTAAAGCCAAAGCGGCAATCATCCGCAGAAATCGCCAGATCGCAGACACAGGCCAGACCTGCGCCACCGCCCATGGCCACGCCTTCCACCCTCCCGATCAAAGGAACAGGCATTTCGTTCAACGCTTTCAGCATGTTGGCGAGACGACGCGCCTCAGCTATGCGGCCCGCACGATCCGCTTTGATCTGCGCCATCATCCACGACAGATCACCACCGGCGCAAAACACACCCTCTGCGCCCTGTATGACAACAACGCGCATCTCAGGCGTGTCGGCCGCCGTTGCGGCGAAATTGACCAGTTCATCCATCATCTCGGCCGAAATGGCGTTCTTCCGGTCGGGACGGTTC
>CATNDK010000300.1 GCA_950096585.1 Thalassococcus halodurans
GGAAAGCGAATCCGAAGCGTTAGCCAATAAATGGCTAACGGCGCATGAGGCCGCTATCAAGGGCCTGACTGACGAAAGGCAAGACGTATATCGAGAGTTGCGGGAACTCAGCGCGGACCCGCTAGACGTCAAGCTTGCAATGCCCAAGAACCGCCTGCAGCCCACGGTCGAGTTGCACGAAGACGGGACAGAAATTCCATTGCCTCGCTTTGATCGTCACCTTCTGTGCGATGCAGACGGCAAGTACCCGGACGTTTTGAACACATGGGAAGCCAAGGTGTTGGAAGCGGAAATGTCGGCAGAGACAGCCTTGGCTTGGTATCGTAACCCATCATCCGCCAAACCGGAGTCCATGGGGATCGTCTACTACGAAGATGGCCAAGCTAACATCTTGCGACCTGACTTCATCTTTTTCAGTCAAGGGCCTGACGGCACGGTTCAGGCAAACTTAGTTGATCCTCATGGGCAATACTTGGCGGACTCGTTGCCAAAGCTACTTGGCCTGAAAGAGTTCACAAAACGTCACGGCGGTGTTTTTGACCGCATTGAAGCCGTGGCCAAAACTGAGACAGGTGATTTCAAACTTCTGGACCTTAAAGATGCAACGATTCGGGCCGCTATATCCGAAGCCACTAGTGCTAAGTCACTGTTCGAGGGGGCACATGCAATTTCGTACCCAACCCATTCGGTGAAGCGTAAGGCATAGGCTTTTCGCTTCACCGAATTATCAATTCTTCATTCTAACAACCTTGTCGGTGGCGAAAAAATTGCTTGTAACACTGGCCCAAGCCTCCATCAAATTCCGCCGTTTGTCGAACAGGTCCGACCTTGCATAAGCGGCTTCGGCCTTGTCTTTGATGCCATGCGCCAGCGCTGCTTCGATCACTTCGCGGGGAAAGCCGGTGGTTTCGCCTGCCCAGTCGCGGAAGGTAGAGCGGAAACCGTGAACGGTTATATCGGCGCGGTCCATTCGGCGCAGAACGGCGGTCATGCTCATATCGGAAATCGGCTTGCCGGGTTTTGCCTCGCTGCCAAAGATCAACGCGTCGTCGGGCGTGCCGTCGGCGCGTTGGCCAACTAGGGCCAAGGCGTCGTCGGTCAGGGGAACGCGATGCTCCTTTGCCGCCTTCATCCGCCCAGCTGGAATGGTCCAGACTTTCGCGTCCAGATCGACTTCACCCCACGTCATGCCTCTCGTTTCACCGGAACGTGCCGCCGTCAGTATCGTGAAGGCCAGCGCCCGCGCGGCAATGCCTTCGCGCTGGGCAAGGTCAGCCATGAAAAAGGCAATTTGTGCGTGTGGCAAAGCGGGATGATGTTTGACTGCGCGAACCTTTTTGGGTTTCGGCAGGAGGTGATCGAGGTGGCCACGCCAGCGCGCCGGATTGTCGCCCGACCGAATGCCCAGCGCGGAAGCGTAGTCGATCACCGCTTCGATCCGTTGCCGAACCCGGTTTGCCGTTTCGGGCTTTGCCGCCCAGATCGGGGTGAGCGTTGAGATCACATCCGCCGTTTCGATCTTGGCGACCTGCACCGCGCCGATCTTGGGAAACACATAGGCTTCCAACGTTGAAGTCCATTGCGCAGCGTGTTTGGCGTTCTTCCAGCCGGGGCGTTTGCTTTCAATGAGTTCAAGCGCAGCTTCGCGGAATGTCTTGGGCTTGGCCTGCTGTTTCTTCGTGATCGGGTCTTCGCCTTCGGCAATGAGACGTCGCGCCTCCGCCGCCCGATCCCTCGCCATCGCGAGGCTCACGTCGGGAAAGGCTCCAAGCCCCAAGTCTCGCCGCCGCCCCTGCACTTGATAGCGCAGAACCCAAGACCGCGCGCCAGAGGGTTTCACATACAGGAAAAGGCCGCGTCCATCGCCATGCCGTCCGGGACCTGCCGTCTCTACTTTTCGCGCGCTCAAGGGCATATCGTTCCCACATTTGTTCCCACGCTTTAGCATGATTTAGGGCGAACGTGTGCGAACCGCAATAGCAGGGTGCGAATTTATCCCATTGTTTTATTTATATTATGTTGAACTCCTGCGAACTGATCCGGCACTGCTAGACCGCAGGTTATACGGACTTCGTCTCCGCCATCATTCCTCTTTCTGATCTGAATGGCTGGCACAGACATGTTTATGTCGCAGCCGGGGCTCGGTCGCGATCTGACGTGTCAGTTGCGCAATAGCTATAGTATATTGCTTTGTTTGACCTGCATATGGCCTTTGAAACTGGATGAAAATCTTAGGTTTCGGCAAGAATTCCTGCGTGCGGTGACGTTCGCAAAATGTGGCCGATGAGATTTTATGCGCTTTGCCAGAAAATGAACCAGTCAGTCAAAACACGGTGTGTCCCGCGCATCACAGAGGCAGATTGATACCCCAAATAGTTAACGCCAAGTAAGGTTTTTCCTTCGATGTATCAGGGAAATCAGATATCGTTTTTGAATATCTGTAACAGGATTTCCAAAGCTCGAAAAAATTTTAGGGGACGTTATGACTTTGAGTACATCCAAGCCTTCTGCCGTGCGGCCGATCGCACTCGGGACTGCCGCTGTTTCGGCTGCACTACCCGGCGTAGCCGCTGCGCAGTCAGAAGCAATCAGCTCGGCCAACCCGAGCGCAAACTTCCAGATCACCGTGGATGCAGGCGCGGCCTATTCGCAGTTCTCTGATGATACGGCGTCTGAATCGCAGGGCAAATATGGTGAGCCGGGGCGTGACACCGGTTTTTATGGATCCATCAGTGCCAGCCGCGCGATCAACAACAACTGGGACTGGTCCGTTGGCGCAACGCATCTTGGATTTGGCCTGAATGACAGCGAAATCAATCGTTTCGGCAACGACTTCGAATTTGGTGGCGCCATGTCTGTTTCGACACTGGATTTTGATGTGGGCCGCAGCTGGCAGGTTGGTTCTGGTACCGTGCGCTTGGGGCTTGGTCTTCAGGGCGGAAAAATGGACCAGAAGTTCAAGTATGTGATCTCGGATAAGTTCGGTAGCAGCGATTATTCCGCTGAAACCAGCTTTGAAGGTGTCGGTCCGAAATTTGTCGCATCCTTTGATCAGCGCCTGAAGGCACAATCGCCCTTCTCCATTTTCGGATCGCTAAGCGCGTCGTCGTTGTCGGGTGACTTCACGACTGACAAAGGGTTCGTCACAAGCGAACAGACTGATAACGGTCATCTGAATACCGGCACTCTGATTTTGGGCTTGGGCTATCAGCAAAACGAAAGCACAACGTTCCGTTTCGGTGTGCGCGCAGACGAGATCACGATGGTCGGTATGGATAACCAGAGCATCTTCTTTAACGAAGACGACCGGATCATCGACAAATCTGTGACAACGCAAACCGCGTTCGTCGGTGTGGATGTCAAATTCTGATCCTTTTGGTCATCAGAAATTGTGACTTCCGTAAATAACAAACAGGAACCCGTGCTGTTTTTGCATGGGTTCCCTAATCGCTCTGTCGATTGGGTGCCGATTGTACAGTCGCTGACTGACAACCGGCAATTTTTATGCCCCGATATGATCTGGACCCGAGTCCTTCGCTTTTCTGCGCCTGCGCAAAGCGTTGGTATGGGATTGGCGCTTGAACATGTGGGTTCAATGATTTCAGTTCCGCGTTTGCATGTCGTCGGGCATGATCTGGGCGGCGGTATTGCGTGGTGGCTTGCGACTTTGCTGGGGCCGCGCATCGCAAGCCTGACGATTATCGCAGCGCCCGAGCCGAGGAGCTATCTTGCCGCCAGTTCCGCGCTTGAGGCTGAAGGAAGGCGTGACTACATCACGCGCCTATTGTCCGAGCCTGACGAAAGCCCACTGACGCCCGAGA
>CATNDK010000301.1 GCA_950096585.1 Thalassococcus halodurans
CATCCAAGAAGGGGATGAAGTGGTATGAGTATGGAACTTGCGCTCTGCCTGATCACCCTGTTCGGGCTGGCTGGCATCGGGACACCTATCGGCTATTCGATCATGCTGGCGTCGCTGGTCTATCTGGGCATGGCGGGTATGGACCTTGCGCTGACGGGCGAGAAAATCCTGCAGGGTTTGTACAAAAGCTTTGTGCTGCTGGCCGTGCCGCTGTTCATCGTGGCCGCCAACATCATGAACGCCGGCACGATTTCCGAACGGCTTCTGAACTTCTGCGTGGCGGCAGTTGGCCGGTTCCGTGGCGGTTTGGGCCATGTAAACGTCGTCGCGTCGCTGATCTTTTCCGGCATGTCCGGTTCGGCCGTGGCGGATGCGGCGGGCATCGGTAAGATCATTATCGAGATGATGACCAAGGACGGTCGTTATAGCGGCGGATATGCTGCGGCGATCACGGCGGCCTCTGCCACCATCGGCCCGATCATTCCGCCGTCGATCCCGATGGTTCTGTATGCGCTGGTATCTAACGCATCCATCGGCGCGCTGTTTCTGGCGGGGATTGTGCCCGGTCTTGTGATGGGGGCCGTTCTGATGGCGATGAACACCTATCTGGCCCACAAGCGCGGTTTTGCTTTGGAAGAGCCTGTGCCCCTGCGCCAGTTGCCCAAGGTCACAGCCAACGCCTTCCCAGCGCTATTGATGCCGGTGATTCTGCTTTACGGCATCTACGGCGGTGTCACCACGCCGACCGAAGCCGCTGCCGTGGCTGCGCTCTACGCGCTGTTGCTGTCGGGGATTTTCTATCGCGCTTTGTCGCTTAAGGGGCTGTACAGCATCTTCGTCGAAAGCGCGCGCGCCTCTGCGTCTGTCGGGGTGGTCATCGGTGGCGCGCTGATCCTGAACTTTATCGTGGTGTCCGAAAACATCCCGGGCATGGTGTCGGCCTATCTGACAGGCATCGACATGCATCCGCTGATGTTCCTGCTGCTGATCAACGTTTTGATCCTGCTGTTGGGCTGTGTGCTGGATGCGACGACGATCATTCTGGTCATCGTGCCGCTGTTTATCCCCGCCTGTAAGGCGCTTGGGATTGATCTGGTGCACTTCGGGGTTCTGGTTGTCGTGAACTCGATGATCGGTCTGATCACGCCGCCCTATGGCATCTTGCTGTTTGTCATCAACGCGGTCACAGGCATTAAACTGCGCGACATCATCAGCGAAATCTGGGCATTTTTGGGCGTATTGCTTTTGGCACTGATTGTGCTGATCCTATTCCCTGATCTGGTCCTGTTCCTGCCCCGTCTGTTTGGATACGCGGGATGAAGGCCGGATTGATCGGGCATGGGATTGGACAATCCCTGACCCCCGCGATGCACGAGGCCGAGGGCCGCGCCCTTGGCTTTGACTACACCTATCAGCGCTTTGACACGGGCGAGGCGCCTTGGTCGGGCATGAGCCTGCCGGACATTCTGGATCATGCCGAGGCCAGTGGTCTGGCAGGCGTGAATGTCACGCATCCGCACAAGACCGAAGTGGGCACCTATCTGGATCATCTGGAAGGACCTGCGCAGGATTTGGGCACGGTCAATACGGTTGTCTTTCGCGACGGCAAGCGGGTCGGGCATACCACGGACTATTCCGGTTTCCGCGAAGCGACGCGGCGGACTGGTGTGGCGTTGGCTGGGAAGCCTGTCGCACAGTTCGGGGCAGGGGGCGCTGGTACCGCGACGTCTTTGGCTCTGCTTGACGAAGGCGCCGACCTAAGCATCGTGGACGTCGATCTGTCCCGCGCGAAGGCATTGGTCACCCGCTTGAAAGAGGTCCGGCCCAACGCGCAAGTGCAGGCCGTGTCCGGCAGCGACATCGAATTGAAGGCCATGTCGGGCGCTGTGAATGCAACACCCTTGGGCATGAAATCATATCCGGGAATGGCTTTTGACCCCGCCGATCTGCCGGATGATGCGTGGGTGGTGGATATCGTCTATTTCCCGATGAATACCGCGTTGTTGCAAGCAGCCCGCGCGCGTGAACTACAGGCGTTCAACGGCGGCGGTATGGCGCTTTATCAAGCGGTCTTTGCGTTCGCGTTGATCACTGGCCACACGCCCGATGCCGAGCGTATGGCCGATTGTTTTGCCCGCTTATCGGGTCAAAGCTGATCAGTCGAACTGTTCGCGCAGGTTTGCTACGGCCTGTGCGAGTATCACCAGATCAACGCCCACAGCGGTAAACAGCGCGCCTTTGGCCATGAAATGCTTGGCCATATCCACATCCAGCGCCATCACACCGGCAGGGACGTTCACCGCCTGAAGGCGTTCGATCCCATTCTCGATCGCGGCGACCACCTCGGGGTGGTTCACCTGACCGGGATACCCCATGCTTGCGCTCAGGTCCGAGGGGCCGAAGAATACCGCGTCGACACCATCGATATTTGCAATGTCTTCCAGCGCGTCCATTCCGGCCACGGTTTCGACCTGAACGATCAGGCACAGATCCTCTTCGACGGTTGTGTAATAATCCTTAATCTTGCCGTAGCGGGTGGCGCGGGTCATGCCGGCCATGCCGCGGATACCACGCGGACCATAGCGCATCGCATCTACGGCAGCTTGCGCTTCTTCTGCGGATTGTACGAACGGCACCATCAGAGTCTGCACGCCCATGTCCAGCATACGTTTGATCAGGACAGGGTCGTTGCCTGCCACACGGGCGGTCGCCGATACCTCGGGCACGGCGGCCAAAGCCTGAAGTGCCGGCAGCACTTCGACGGTTTCGATGGCAGAGTGTTCACAATCGATCAGGACCCAGTCGTATCCGGCCCCGCCCAACAGTTCGGCAACGGTGTTGCCCCCGATTGAATTCCACATGCCAAGCTGATGAGCGCCCGACAAAATGGACGCCTTAAAGTGGTTTTTGGGATTTTTCATGATGGTTGACTTCTGTCTTTGAAGGGATCGGCAGTGTACTGTGGATGCCTTGGGAAGGCCAGAAAACAACGCCGAAAAACCGCAGGCCAAGGGTGATTAGGCCTGCGGTTCGGTATTGGGTTGTGCGGCGGCCCGTCAGCCGTCGCTTCGGCGTGTCACCGGGAACAGTGACACTGGTTTCCAACGCTGGATCAGACCCCAGAGTCCTTTCGGTTCGACAAGGATGATCACCACCGAAACCGTGCCAAGGATGACCATGTACCACGATCCTAGATCGGCCAGAAATTCGCGCAATACAAAGAACAGGATGATGCCAAGGATCGGCCCCTCTAGCGTGCCGATCCCGCCGATCACCACGATAAAGATAACCAGCACCGACCATTCGTTGACCGAGAAAGCCGCATCAGGTGTCACGCGCAGTTTCTGCAGGAAGATCAGCGCTCCGATCAGGCCGGTGATGCCTGCTGTCGCGATGTAGATCAGGAATTTCAGCTTGCGGGTTTCGACGCCCACGCTGATCGCGGCTTCGTCGTCGTCGCGCACAACCCGGCGCAGTTCAAGGCCAAGTTCGGCGGCTCGCCGCTTGGCCCGTGGCTGGGCAAACTGGACAACGACGGCGAGCGGATCGAGTTGCGTGACGCCACCGGCCAGCTCACTGATCGTGTGCGCTACCGCCTGGGGTTCCCGTGGCCGATCGTTGGCGACCCGCCGGGCTACTCGATCGAGTTGATTCACCCTGACCTCGACAACAACGACGGCCACAACTGGAAGCCGTCCGTCCGCGGCGACGCCTCGGCCAAGGCCAACACGTTCGTTGCCAAGGGCAGCGCCTGGAAATATTTCAAGGGCACTCGCGAGGCGTCG
>CATNDK010000302.1 GCA_950096585.1 Thalassococcus halodurans
TGGCTTGTCGTTCTGATCTTCCTCGTGCCGGCGATCCATGAAGTGCACTTCTTCTGCATTCATTGGCTAATCCACACGCCGTTCCTGTATAAGCACATCCATTCGGTGCACCACAATTCGATCAACCCGAGCCCGTGGTCGTCCTTGTCGATGCATCCGATCGAGCATGTTCTCTACTTTGGCGAAGTGTTGTGGCACCTCGTTCTTCCCTCAAACCCTGTCGCGTTCATGTTCAACATGCACGCCGTCGGATACGGGGCGCTGAACGGCCACATCGGTTTCGAAAAGCTCGAGGTCACGGAAGAGACCGCGATCGATAGCCACGCCTACGCCCATTACCTTCACCACAAGTACTTCGAGGTGAACTACGGCGCCGACGGGATCATCCCGCTCGATAAGTGGTTCGGCTATTGGCACGACGGATCGAAAGAGGCCGACGCGCGAATGAAAGAGCGCTTCCGTAAGAAAAAAGAGCGGTTGAATGCAAAGAGGGCGCGCCAAACGCCCGCGGAATAACGGACTAAACCCAGTTCCAAGATGCTGTTCAAAGAACGGCAGAAACACTCAGGGAGGAGACCTGGAATGACTATGATGAAAACCCTAATGATCGCGACGACGACGGCGCTAATGGCGACGTCCGCAATGGCGGCAGATATCTTCGTGGTCGGTGGTAAACCGGACGATCCGTTCTGGTCGCGTGTCAAAATGGGCGCGGAAGATGCGGGTAAGGTTGCCGAAGCCCAAGGTGGCTCGGTTACATGGCTTGGTCCGCAGAACTACGACAACCTTGGTCCGGACGCGGCGGAACTGATCCGTCAGGCGATTGACCAGGGTGCAGACGCGATCGTAGGCCCGAACTGGGTCCCCGAGGCGATGGACTCGGCGTTCGAAGCTGTTGTTGCGGCTGGCATCCCGCTGGTCATCTACAACGCAGGCGGTATCGAAGCGGCTGATCGTCTGGGCGCCCTGAACTACGTCGGCGCGGTTGACTACAAGTCCGGCTATGCTGGTGGTGAGTATCTGGCAAAAGCGGGCCACACCAACGGTGCATGCGTCAACACCCTGCCGGGTGCGGCCAATATCGAAGCGTTCTGCAGTGGTTTTAACGACGGTCTGGCCGAAAATGGCGGCACAGGGTCCGTACTTCAGCTTCCGGCTACAGCGTTCGGTGACTCGACTGCTGTGGCGCAGGCCGTGCGCGCGCACCTTCTGCAGAACCCTGACATCACCGCGATGTTCGCGATTGGTGATCAGGACTCGAACGCAACCATCAGCGGCATCCAGCAGGCTGGTAAAACAGGCTCTGTCCACGTTTGTGGCATGAACTTTAACGACTCGATCCTTGCCAACATCAAGGCCGGCACACAGGCCTGCGCGATCGACCAGCAAGGTTACCAGCAGGGCTTCTTTGCGGTTTCCATCCTGAACAACCACGTCATGTACGGCACCACGATCCCGACACGTGAAATCCTCACAGGTCCGGGCGTGATCGATGCCAGCAACGTTGATCTGGTGATCGCAGGCGTCGAGGCAGGCGCGCGCTAATCGAGAAAGTCGTTCACGGGCAGCCGTGAACTCGACTGAAACGTGAGACCGCCTGCACAGAACGGGCGGTCTCACCCCCATAGCTCCGACTTATGTTATAAAACCTTCGGGGCTCGTCGGGCCAAGGAAAGCAAATATGTCGTCTCAAAACCGAAACGGCTCCAAAGGGATTTCTCTTGGGGCTCTCGCAAGACGTCCGGAAACCGGTTCTCTGATCGGGTTCATCGTCGTCTACATTTTCTTCGCCGTGCTTGGCGGTCCGGTCTTTCTGGGCTTACCAGGCTGGTCGAGTTGGCTGAACATCGCAGCCGAGGTCGGCATCATCGCGCTGCCTGTTGGCCTGTTGATGATCGCGGGCGAGTTCGACATTTCCGTCGGTTCGATCGTGCCTGCGGCATCCATGATGACGGCGATGTTGGGTGGGCATTATGATGCTCCAGCGATTGTCGCCATTCTGGCGGGCCTTGGCGTAGGATTGACGATTGGTCTGGTCAACGGGCTATTGGTCACTCGGACGACCATTCCTTCGTTGATCGTCACCATTGGTGTGATGTTCGCGGTCATGGGCCTGACCCTTGGGTTTGCTGTTCTGATCAAAGGTTCGACATCCGTTTCTTATGTTCCTGATCCCCTGACGAAGAGCCTGATGGGCCAATTCGTGAAAGGGTTCAGCGTTTCGATCTTCTGGTGGCTCGGGCTTGTTGCGGTGTTCTTTTATGCTCTGCACGTCTCTCCATGGGGCAACTGGATTTTTGCCATCGGCGGCGACAAGGAAAGCGCGCGCAATGCAGGGATCCCAACAAGTCAGATGACGATTGCGCTTTTTATGGCATCGGGGTTCTGTGCTGCTCTGGTGGGCGTTTTGCAGGTCATGACGTACCAGCAGGCTCAGGTCGCTGGCGGTCAGGCGTTTATCTTTAACTCGATCATGTGTGTGGTGATAGGTGGCGTTCTCCTTACTGGGGGCGCGGGATCAATCATCGGTATCCTTTTGGGCACCATGACATTCGCGGTCGTGAACCAAGGTATCTTCTTTGCCGGACTAGACCCGAACATCCAGTTCATCATCACGGGCGCGCTTCTTCTTGCTGCCGTCCTGTCTAACGACCGTTTCCGCGCAATGGCAACCAGCGCGGCGGCAAAGAAATAGGGGCGCAAACATGGAAAACTTCGCTGTGCTACTACGCCGTCCCGCTGCCGCATCCATCGTCAGTCTGATCGGTGTTCTGGTGTTCTACGTCTTTGCCGGTGTCGAACTGGACAAGCTTTTCGGCGCGGCAAGCTGGGTGAACTACGCCGCGCGGATCGGCATTGTTGCCTTGCCCGTCGGCCTTTTGATGATCTCGGGCGAGATCGACATTTCTATCGGTGCGATGATCCCCGCTGGTGCGATGACGACCGCCATTATCTCGGGCCATTACGACCTTCCTATCGTCTTCGGCATTCTGGGGGCGCTGGCGATTGGCGTCTTGGTCGGATCGATCAACGGAATTCTGGCGGTGCGCACTTCTGTGCCGCCTCTGATCATCACGCTTGCCACGCTGGTGGCGATGCAGGGCGTCGTTCTGGCGGGCTCGCGGCTTTTGACAGGCAGTGCGTCTGTGCCGCTAAACGCGCCTGACTGGGCCAAGACGATCTTTGGCAACCTGATGTTCGGCGGCAGCCATCAGGTGATCATTGTGTGGTGGGTGATCCTTGCTGTGATCTTCTGGTTCTTCATGCACCACACGAAATACGGCAACTGGATTTATGCCATCGGCGGCGACAAGGAAAGCGCGCGCAATGCCGGTATTCCGGTCAATGGCATGACGATCTTGCTGTACATCATGACGGCTACTGCCGCGTCATTTGTCGGGATGTGTCACTCGATCCTGTTCAACTCGGCCCAGGTGTCGGGGGGGATGAACGACATCTTCAATATCATCGTCAGCGTTGTTGTGGGCGGTGTGTTGTTGACCGGTGGTTTCGGATCGGTGGCGGGCATTTTTGTCGGCGCGCTGACATTTGCCATCGTGAACAAAGGCATCGACTTCACCGCGATCGACCGCAATTGGTCGAACCTGATTATCGGTATCATGCTTCTTCTGGCTGTTGGCATGAATGAAAAGTTCCGGAAGCTCGCACTCAGCCATGTATCCAAGAAGAAGTGAGGTCTTAACGATGTCTGATAAAGCTCCTGTATTGGAAATGCGCAACGTCGACAAAAGCTTTG
>CATNDK010000303.1 GCA_950096585.1 Thalassococcus halodurans
GTGGATCATCAACGCCTCGATCACATAGGCCAGCGTCAGCCATTTCAGCAGGAACAGCCCGTTTTCAACCGCAGTTTCACGGAACGTGTCGCGGCGGTCCTCGTGCGGCCAGAATGTCCAGACAGGTGCGCCTTGGAACGGTTTCTTGGCGCTGCAACAGCCACCCACCTGCGGCTTTTCCCGAAGTGGATCACGGAACACGACCGATTGCGCAAAGACCATCACGCCGAACCCGCCGATCAAACCAAGCCCGACAGCCGCAATTGTTTTGGCAATGGCAAAATCCCAGCCCAACGTGCCCGAGGTGATCAGGAACATCGCAGGATCCATCAACGGCGACGCCAGCCAGAAGGCCATGACCGCACTAAGCGGTGCGCCGACGGCCAGAAGGGCGGCGATAAAGGGGATAACCTCACACGAGCAAAAGGGTGAAAGGCCCCCTAGAAGTGCCGCCATAAAGATCATGCGCGTTTCGCGGCCCTCAAAGGCCTTGGCCAACAAAGTTTCCGCGCCTGTTGCCTTCAGATAGGCCACGGCCAGCACGGCAAACAGGATGAACGGCAGGGTGTGCCAGATCGCGCCGACGGCGAATTCGACGGTCGGCCACAGGTTGGATGGATCCAGAATGCCCACGATTAAAAGCAAGACCAGACTTGCGATCCATGCCTTTCCGGGACGGGGCAGGCGGGCGATTTGGGCGGTTAGATCAGTCATGGCTGTGTCCCCCGTCTGCGCAATCGGCGCAGCATTCTTTCAGCAGGAACTCGGACAAGGCGCGGACCTCGTCATAGGCGACGGCGGCGCAGATGATGCTGCGGCCGGAACGGGTTTGTTTGACCAAACCCGCCTGCGCCAGAATTTTCAGGTGATGGGTCAGGGTCGATCCCGCGACACCCGTCCGGTCGCCCAACATGCCAATCGACAGCCCCTCAGGCCCCGCCCGCACCAAGGTGCGCAACACGTTCAGGCGTTGCTCCGAGCCGAGTGCGGCAAAGGTCGACGCCGCGATTTCCAAGCCGATGTCGGGGTCGTGTGCCAGTGTCATGCCGCACCTCCTATGATTCGATATTTCTAGAATTATCGAAATAATGCCGTCTGCCAAGCTTTATTTCGAAAGTTATCGAAATGAACGTGACTTTTGGCTCGGGCGCGGATGCCCTACATCTTGGCCCATGGATGACCTGCTGCATCAAATCACCAGCTGCCGTTTGTGCGCGGATCGCTTCCGTGTGACCGCATCGCGCCACGTCCCGCGCCCTGTCGCATGGTTCCGGCCGACCGCGCGGTTGCTGATCGCGGGGCAGGCGCCCGGACTGCGGGTGCATGAAAGCGGCAAGCCATTTGATGACCGATCCGGTGACAGGCTGCGCGACTGGTTGGGTATTGATCGCGCCACGTTTTATGACCGCGACGCAATTGCCATCGTGCCCATGGCGTTCTGCTTTCCGGGTTATGACGCGAAAGGGGCCGATCTGCCGCCCCCGACGATCTGTGGCGACACATGGCACGATCAGGTGTTTGAAACCCTGACCGATCTGCAATTTCAGGTGATCGTCGGCGGCTATGCGCACCGCTATCATCTGGGTGGCACACGGCCTGTGACCGACCGCGTTGCCGCGTGGCGTGATCAAATGCCGGAAAAGATGCCCTTGCCCCATCCGTCCTGGCGGAATACCGCATGGTTGAAACGAAACCCGTGGTTCGAAACCGATGCGCTGCCCGCTCTACAGACCCGCGTGAAGGAGGTTCTGAATGGCCGAGACGACACCCCTTGATGATGTATTCGCCGCGATGGAGGCCGCGCCGCAAGACGACGCTGCGCGTTTGCGGTTCTATGAACGACTGGCGGATTCAGAGCTGTTTCTGTTGTTGAAGAAAGAGGCCGAGGGCGAAGTACTGGACCCCGAAGTGTTTGAACTGACCGACGCCAGTTTCGTACTTGTCTTCGACCGCGAAGAACGGCTGGCCGAATTCGTGGGTAAGATCGCGCCCTACGCCGCCTTGTCGGGCCGCGTCATCGCAGGCGTGTTGGCGGGGCAGGGCGTTGGTCTTGGACTGAACCTGGAAGTCGCGCCATCGTCGCATCTGATCCCGCCGGAAGGCGTCGCTTGGTTGGCTGAGACACTGACCGAAGGCCCGCAAGAGGCCGAGGCACGCCCATCGGAATTCAGCGCACCACAAGGCCTGCCCGAAATCCTGATCACGGCGCTGGACACGAAACTCAGCACCGCCACTGGTTTGGCGCGCAAGGCGTATCTTGCGGGCGTGACCTATGACGACGGGTCGCGCGGCCATATCCTCGGGATCACGGGCGCACGTGCCGGTGCCCAAGCGCCTTTGGCCCGAGCCATCAACGAAGCGCTGGTGTTTTCCGGCATCGAGGCCGGCGCGCTGGATGTCGCTTTCTTGGAGGATGACGATCCGGCGGCGGCATCTTTGGCACGCGTGGGGTTGCGCTTTGATCTGCCCGAGCCGCAGGTGCCGCAGCAGTTGGCACCATCAGCGCCGGGGATGGACCCAGACAAGCCACCAAAGCTGCGCTGATTTAGCCCAGCGTTTCGCGGAATGTGGGCAGCGTGTCGCCCTTGGCGGGCGTCGCTTCCCACACCGCGCGGGCGATGGCGCGGGCAAGGCAGACCGATCCAGCATGGCCGAGCGCGGCCAGTTGTATATCTGGAGTATCCAGCGCCTTCTTTCCGGTGCCCAAGGCAAACACCAGATCGCCATCAAACGGGCTGTGTGACGGTACAATCGCGCGGGCCATCCCGTCATGCGCTGCAACCGCCAGCCGTTTGGCCTGCGCTTTGGTGATCATCGCATCGGTCGCGACAATTGCGATGGTTGTGTTGCCCAGACCGGCCATAGCCGCGAACTTTGCGCTTGGCCTCAGGTCTTGCAGACCTTGGGCAGGGTCGCTGCCCAGACCGCCGAACTCATCCCCGATTTCAAAAGGCGCGGCCCAGAAATGTTTGCCGGACGGCGTCGTCACGCAGCCCATCGGGTTCACGGCCACTAGTGCCCCCACGGTGATCCCGTCGACCACCATCGATGCCGAACCAAAGCCACCTTTGACTTGCGCGGTTTGTGCGCCGGTACCTGCGCCGACGCTGCCCAGGGCGAAACTGTCTGACGCAGCGGCAAGGGCCTGTGCCCCCAAAGCGGGATAGGGGTTGTCGCCCCAATTCTTCTCTCCGCCATTCAGCAAATCAAACAGGATCGCCGCGGGCACAATCGGAACGCGGGCCGACAAAACCGGAAAGCCGCGCCCTTGTTTGTGAAGTGCATCCATCACGCCCTGTGCAGCGGCAAGGCCAAAGGCGCTGCCGCCGGATAGAACCAAGGCATCCACGCCGGGGGCCGTTTTGTCAGGCTCCAGCAAATCCGTTTCGCGCGTTCCCGGCGCGCCGCCCATTACCGAGACCGAACATACCGCCGGTTCATCACAGACCAGCACCGTCGTGCCGGATTTCAAAACATCGTCCTGCGCGTTGCCGACGGACAGGCCCGCGACGTCGGTGATCAGATTGCGCGGCCCCGTCTTAGATGCAGTCTTAGATGCAGCGGCCACCATCGACCTCCATACAGACGCCGGTGATCATCGAGGCATCTTCCGAGCATAGGAACGTCGCCGCCGCCGCCAGATCGTTGGGGGTGGAAAAACGGCCCAAGGGGATGGTCGACAGAAATTTGGCGCGCATCTCGGGGGTGTCTTCGCCCATGAAGCTGGACAGCAACGGCGTTTCGCCCGC
>CATNDK010000304.1 GCA_950096585.1 Thalassococcus halodurans
CGCTTCGGCCTGCGCCTGCGCGCCGTGGGCGAAGCGCCCGAGGCTGTGGACACCGCCGGTGTTTCGGTCGTCGGCCTGCGTTTTGCGGCTGTGGGCATTTGCGGCATCCTTTGTGGCATCGCAGGCAGCTATCTGGCCACCGGCCTTCAGGCGGGTTTTGTCAAAGACATGACCGCCGGTCGCGGCTTTATCGCGCTGGCGGCGCTGATCTTTGCGAAGTGGCGCCCTTGGTATGCGCTGGGGGCCTGCCTGCTGTTCGGTCTGCTACAGGCCGTCGCGCTGCGCTATCAGAACATTGATCTGGGCGGCGTCGTCATCCCTGTGCAGGTGATGGATGCCCTGCCCTATATCCTGACCGTGGTCATCCTTGCCGGTTTCGTCGGCAAGGCCATCCCGCCCCGCGCGGGCGGCGAGCCCTACGTCAAGGAAAGATAAGCCAAAAGCGGGCGTAGTCCTGTGCTGCGCCCGCACTTTTTTAAAGCAAATCCACTCTGCCCCCGTTGCCATTTTCGGAATCGTAGGCTCAGAGTGAGAACATGCAGATTTACCTTCCCATCGCCGAGGTATCGGTCAGCCTGATCCTTCTTCTGGGTCTGGGTACGCTTGTGGGCATTCTGTCCGGCATGTTCGGCGTCGGCGGCGGGTTTCTGATCACGCCTTTGCTGTTTTTCATGGGCATTCCGCCTGCTGTGGCCGTGGCCACCGGCGCGAACCAGATCGTCGCCAGTTCCGTATCGGGCGTCATGGCGCACCTGAAACGACGAACGGTCGATCTGAAAATGGGAACGGTGTTGCTGGTGGGCGGCCTTTTCGGGTCCGCCATCGGGGTCTACATCTTCAACTTCCTGAAGACCCAAGGCCAGGTCGATCTGCTGGTCAAGATCTGCTACGTCGTCTTCCTTGGGATCATCGGCGGGCTGATGTTTTACGAAAGCGTCAAGTCCATGATGAAAAGCCGCGCGGGCAAGCGTGGCAAACGCCATGTGCACGTTTGGGTGCATGGCCTTCCGTTCAAAATGCGCTTCCGTGCATCGGGCCTTTATATCTCGGCCATCCCACCCCTGATGGTAGGCGCGGCTGTTGGCATTCTGGCCGCGATCATGGGCGTCGGTGGCGGGTTCATTATGGTGCCTGCGATGATCTATCTGCTGGGCATGCCCACCAAGGTCGTCATCGGCACATCGCTGTTCCAGATCATTTTTGTGACTGCCTTCACCACGCTTCTGCACGCGGTATCGACCCAGACGGTGGACATCATTCTGGCGCTGGCGCTGATCATCGGCGGCGTTGTGGGCGCGCAGATCGGGTCAGTGATCGGCGCGAAACTGAAAGCTGAACAACTGCGTATCCTGCTGGCTTCTCTGGTGCTGGCCGTCTGCTTCAAACTGGCGCTGGATTTGTTCCTGACGCCGGATGAGCTGTATATTCTGGCCGAGTTCGGATCATGATCCGTTTCCTAGCCGCCATACTGACCTTTCTGACAGGCGCCGCCGCCGCGCAGGAAGAGATCGTTCTGGGCCTAAGCCCCGATCCCGTGTCGATCTCCCCCGATTTCGACGGGTCCGACATTCTGGTCTACGGCGCGGTCAAACGCGAAAACCCAATCCCCGAAGGCCCGCCGCTTGGTGTGATCGTCGCGGTCTCTGGCCCCACAGAACGACTGACGGTCTACAAACAGGACCGCAAACTGGGCATCTGGGTGAACGCCGAAAGCGTCGAGGTTGACGAAGCCCCGTCGTTTTACGCTGTCGCCACATCCGCCCCGTGGACATCCGTCATTTCAGCGGTCGAAGACCTGCGTCACCGCATATCCATTCCCAAGGCGATCCGGTCCGTCGGGGCCCCTGATGACGTCACAGACGCGCAGGCCTTTACACAGGCGCTGATCCGTATCCGCGAAAAAGAAGGCCGCTACCGGCTGGATGAGAATACTGTCGATATGCGGGAAGAGACGTTGTTTTCGACCTCGGTCTCGCTGCCCGCAAACCTGACCGAAGGCGAATATACCCTGCGTATATTCCTGACCCGTGAAGGTGCGGTCGTGGGCGATATCGACACGTCGATCATCGTGGAAAAGGTCGGGATCGAACGCTGGCTGTACAACCTGTCGCGCCTGAACCCGCTGGCTTATGGCCTTTTGGCTGTGGCGATTGCGCTGATTGCCGGTTGGCTTGCCTCGGCCGCTGTCCGACTGGTCAGGAACGGCTGATGCCCCGCACACCGCCCCCCACCCGCGCCGATTTCCACGCCTTCCGCCCCATCCAGACCCGCTGGGCGGATAACGACGAATACGGCCATATGAACAACGCCACCTACCTGTCGCTGTTCGACACGGCGATCAGCGTCTGGCAGATGGAAAACGGCATCAACATCCGCGGCCCCGAAGCGATCCGCTTTGTCGTGGTGGAAAACGGCTGTACCTATTTTTCCGAGGTGGGCTTTCCCGATGCGCTGACCGCTGGTCTGCGCCTGACCCATCTGGGGCGCACGTCCTACCGGATCGAAATCGCGCTGTTCAAAGGGGATGAAGACGTGGCCTCGACCCTCGGGTTCTTTGTGAATGTGCTGACTGATCCCGATGGCACGCCCACGCCGATCCCTGACGATCTGCGCGCACTGCTGTCCACCATCCTGACAGAGTGATCAGCCCTTTTCGTGGAAGAACCCATAGATGCGCTCTGCCAGCGCCTCTGACACGCCATCGACGGCCTTAAGATCGGCCAGATTGGCGCGGGACACGGCCTTGGCCGATCCGAAATGCGCCAACAGCGCGCGTTTGCGCGATGCGCCGACGCCCGGCACCTCGTCCAGCGGGTTGGCCATATTCGCCTTGGCCCGCTTCGCACGGTGGGTGCCGATGGCAAAACGGTGCGCTTCGTCGCGCAGGCGCTGGATGAAATAGAGGACCGGATCATTGCGTTGCAGCGCAAAGGGGCGCTGGCCCACGCGGTGGAATTCTTCCTTACCGTGGTCACGATCCACGCCCTTGGCCACGCCGACCATGGGGATGTCCTCCACCCCGTATTCGCGCATGATCTCGGCCACAGCGCTGACCTGCCCTGCACCACCGTCGATCAGCAGCAAATCCGGCCACAGCCCGTTTTCACGATCAGGGTCTTCTTTCAGCAGGCGGGTAAAGCGGCGCGACAGCACCTCTTTCATCATGCCAAAGTCATCGCCGGGCGTAAGGTCTTCACCTTTAATGTTATACTTGCGGTATTGGTTCTTCATGAACCCGTCCGGCCCCGCAACGATCATCGCACCAACCGCGTTGGTGCCTTGGATGTGCGAGTTGTCGTAAACCTCGACCCGTTCCGGCGGGGCATCCAGCGAAAATGCCTCGGCCACGCCTTTCAGCAGTTTGGTCTGTGCCGCAGATTCCGACATCTTACGGCCAAGGCTTTCGCGCGCGTTGCGCGTTGCGCCCTCGATTATCTCGGCCTTTTCGCCCCGCTGCGGGACAGACAGTTCAACACGCCGCCCCAGCTTACTGGAAAGCGCCTCTTCCATCAGGTCGGGGTTTTCCACCGCATGGGACAGCAGGATCAGGCGCGGCGGTTCCTTGGTGTCGTAGAACTGGCCCATGAAGGCTTCAAGCACCTCGGCCTCGTCCACATCAGGGCCAACGCGGGGATAGAAATCGCGGTTGCCCCAGTTCTGGTTCGCACGGATGAAGAACACCTGCACACAGGCCTGCCCCCCTTCCATATGAAGCGCGATCACATCT
>CATNDK010000305.1 GCA_950096585.1 Thalassococcus halodurans
TTTTCATTTCCTATGCGTGGCGCGAGAAGCCAGGTGGCTACACACCCCGCTCGGCGGCTATGATTGTTTATGAAATAATCGCCGACATTCTGAACTAAGGGGGCCTAAGCCCTTGCAATTCAGGGCGCAGCCCGTTATCTGCGCCCATCTTCACCCGCGTGACCGGCCGATGTGGCATGCCGAGTCGCGCGATACTTTGACCGCTCGAAGACAAATAGGAGACGGAAATGCCCAAGATGAAGACCAAATCGAGCGCTAAAAAGCGCTTTAAGGTTTCGGCAAACGGTAAAGTGATTGCAGGCCAGGCTGGCAAGCGTCACGGCATGATCAAGCGTACCAAAAAGTTCATTCGCGACGCACGTGGTTCGACCACTCTGTCCGCGCCTGACGCAAAAATCGTCAAGGGCTACATGCCCTACGACCGCTGATCCCACTTATCGTATAAGGAGCCGAACACATGGCACGAGTTAAAGGTGGGACAACTACCCACGCCCGTCACAAGAAAGTCATCAAGGCAGCCAAGGGTTATTACGGTCGTCGTAAGAACACCTTCAAGGTCGCCCGTCAGGCCGTAGACAAGGCCAACCAGTACGCAACACGCGACCGCAAGAACCGTAAGCGCAATTTCCGCGCGCTGTGGATCCAGCGTATCAACGCGGCTGTTCGTGCACACGACGAAGCACTGACATACTCCCGCTTCATCAACGGCCTGAACCTGGCTGGTATCGAAGTGGACCGTAAGGTTCTGGCCGATCTGGCCGTACACGAGCCCGAAGCGTTCACAGCGATCGTTGAGCAGGCGAAAGGCGCACTGGCTGCCTAAGCCACCGCGTCACCGGAATTAGAAAAGGGCTGCCGATCTGGCAGCCCTTTTTGTTTTACGGATTGGCTAAAATGCAATTGGACAGCAGGTTCTCATTGCGATCAAAGACGTCTTCGGTTGCACAAAAGCGGGCTAGCAGATAGCTAGGCGCAAAAGGTTCCGGAGGCCGTGAAATGGATGATCTGCGCGACAAGTATATCGATCTGATCGCGAACGCTGGCGATGAAGCATCGCTGGAAGATCTGCGTGTGCAAGCAGTTGGCAAAAAAGGCGAGATCAGCCTGAAAATGCGCGAGCTGGGCAAGATGACGCCGGAAGAGCGTCAGATCATGGGTCCCAAGCTGAACGCGCTGAAGGACGAGATCAACACAGCCCTGTCCGCCAAGAAAGAGGCGCTGGGCGATGCGGCGCTAAACGAACGTCTGAAAGCCGAATGGCTGGACGTGACGCTGCCGGCCCGTGATGCGCGCGTTGGCACGATCCACCCCGTCAGTCAGGTGATCGAAGAGGTCACGACGATCTTTGCCGACATGGGGTTCTCCGTTGCCGAAGGTCCGCAGATCGACACCGATTTCTATAACTTCGACGCGCTGAACATCCCTGGCCACCACCCCGCGCGGGCCGAGATGGACACGTTCTATATGCACCGTGCCGAGGGTGATAATCGCCCGCCGCACGTGCTGCGCACCCACACCAGCCCCGTGCAAATCCGCCATATGGAAAAACACGGCGCACCCTGCCGCATCATTGCGCCGGGTCGTGTGTATCGTGCCGACTATGACCAGACCCACACGCCGATGTTCCATCAGGTCGAAGGCCTTGCCATCGACAAGGACATTTCGATGGCGAACCTGAAATGGGTTCTGGAAGAATTCTTTGCGGCCTTCTTCGAGGTCAAAGGCATCAAGACCCGCTTCCGCGCGTCGCACTTCCCCTTCACTGAACCCTCGGCCGAGGTCGACATTCAGTGTTCTTGGGAAGACGGCCAGCTGAAGATCGGCGAAGGCGATGGCTGGCTTGAGGTTCTGGGCTCGGGCATGGTGCACCCCAAGGTGCTTCAGGCCGCCGGCGTGAACCCCGATGAATGGCAGGGCTTTGCCTTTGGCATGGGGATCGACCGGATCGCGATGCTGAAATACGGCATCCCCGATCTGCGGGCCTTCTTTGACAGCGACCTGCGCTGGCTGCGCCACTACGGCTTTGCAAGCCTCGATGTGCCGACGCTGCACGGTGGCCTGAGCAGATAATGTTTGCCTTCAGCCATTACTTCTCAAGGTATTTAGGCTGGAGGAAACAGCTCTGTCGCGATTGGAGCGGGTTTGCGATTATTGCTTCCTTCATCGGAGTAATTGCGGGCTTCTTCCTGTTGGCTATCTGGAATCCATTTCTGGGGATGATTTTTTCGGCGGTGTTTGGTGATCTGGCTTACACGGCTGCCGGAGATTTCCAGAAAAGGCTCAACAATAAGTTTGAGCAATACGAGAAGGCTTCGCGAATACAGCGAATGATAATGCGGGGTAAGAAATGAAACATCTGAATTCTTTGCCATGCAATCGCACAAAATTCGTCGGTACAGGCGCGAAACTTGAAACATCAGGCAATCTTTGTCATTGCCTCTATCCAATCCGTTCGACTTGCCAAAAGGGCACGCAGATATGAAATTCACCCTCTCCTGGCTCAAATCCCATCTGGACACAGACGCATCCGTTGATGAAATCGCGGAGGCGCTGACCGACCTTGGACTTGAGGTCGAAGGTATTGAAAACCCGCTCGAAAAGCTGCGCGATTTCACCATCGCCAAAATCCTTGAGGCAGAACAGCACCCCGATGCGGACCGTCTGCGCGTCTGTAAGGTCGACACCGATCAGGGCGAAACCCAGATCGTCTGTGGCGCACCGAACGCGCGGGCAGGGATCACCGTGGTTCTGGCCAAGCCGGGCACATACATTCCCGGTCTGGATATCACCATTTCTGTCGGCAAAATCCGTGGGGTTGAAAGCCACGGCATGATGGCGTCGGAAAAGGAACTGGAACTGTCCGACGAACACAATGGCATCATTGAGCTGCCCTCGGGTGAGGTTGGTGAAAACTTTGCTGACTGGATGGCAGCGAATGAACCGGCCAAGGTTGATCCCGTGATCGAAATTGCCATCACACCGAACCGCGCTGATGCGCTGGGCGTGCGTGGCATTGCCCGCGATCTGGCGGCACGTGGTCTGGGCACGCTGAAGGCCCGTGATTGTGACCCCGTTGAAGGCACGTTCAAAAGCCCGATCAACGTCACCATCGACGATGACACGCTGGACGTTTGCCCCGTGTTCTACGGCCGCTACATCCGTGGCGTGAAAAACGGCCCGTCGCCACAGTGGTTGCAGGACCAGCTAAAGGCCATCGGCCTGCGCCCGATTTCGTTCCTTGTGGACGTCACCAACTTCTTCACCTTCGACCGAAACCGCCCGCTGCACGTTTTTGACGCGGACAAGGTCAAAGGCGATCTGCGCGTTCACCGCGCGAAGGGTGGTGAAGAGCTGCTGGCGCTGGACGAGAAGACCTACACCCTGCAAGAGGGCATGGTCGCGATCTCGGACGATCAGGGCGTTGAAAGCCTTGGTGGTATCATGGGCGGCGAAGTGTCCGGCGTGACCGAAGACACCGTGAACGTCTTCCTTGAGGCCGCGTTCTTTGATCCGGTCCGCACCGCCTACACAGGGCGCGCGCTTAAGATCAATTCGGACGCGCGGTATCGCTTTGACCGCGGTATTGATCCGGCATGGACGCCGATTGGCATCGAACACGCGACCCGCATGATCCTTGATCACGCAGGCGGCGAGGCATCCGAGGTTGTGATTGCTGGCATGTAGGCCAATCTCTACACTCTTGGTGAGCTGGACACAGACCGCGTTA
>CATNDK010000306.1 GCA_950096585.1 Thalassococcus halodurans
GATGACCTCTTCTTCCGCCGGTTGGGCATCTTTCTGCAGATCAACGGCTTCTTCTGTCAGCGGAACGTCGGGCAGGGCCGCTACTCGTGTTTCTTCGCTACGGAAGAAGCGCGCCAGACCGTCGTCCAGAAAAACCGAAGCCCAAGCGGCCACGCCAGCAAGGAATAACAACAAAAGCGTTGTCAGCATCAGGCCAAGGAAGCGGGGTTTGCCGCCAACCTTTACCTCTTCCTCGCGTGCGCCGAAGATTGTCATCTTCTGGCGTTCGTCCGCGTCGATCCGTGCTTTCTGCTTTTTATCTTTGCGAGACGGTTTCGCCGCCGGAACGTCTGTTGCGGTGTCTGCCACGGCAACGGAAGCAGGCGCGCTGACCTCGGGCGGAGGCGTGGTTTTGGAACGCCTTGTAAAAAATCCCTTCGAGGGAGGCGTTTCATCGGCAGGCTCTATAGGTGCGGGGCGCGGTTTGGAAAGGCTTTCGCCAGCCGCGTCCGGCGTTGTTTCAAGTTTCTTTTCCGTGGGCGCATCCAGCCGGTCGATCGATGCCGGAACAACCGGCGGTGCCGTGCCTGCGCTGATAGCTGCAGGGATCGGGGTGATCCGCGCCGGTGCCGAAAGCTTGGTCTCGATCTTGGGGGCCGCGCCAGGTGTGTCCGTCGACTGCGTTGCCGCGCCGAGCTTCGGGGCGGCCGCGTCGGGGATTACGCAATCGGTCACGCGCAGCGGTGCTGGCTGTGCGGGTGTGCGAATTGAGGAAAAGACCTGCGGGGCTGTTTCTTCAGCCGCATTTGCAGGCGGTTCCTCAATCGCTTCGTCGACGGCATCGATTGTTTCAGGGGCCGACACCTCGGCAACCGGATCAGCAGGTTCCGGTGCGGTCTGGGCCGCGGGCTCTTCTGCTTTGGGTTCGGTTGGCGGGGCCGCCACCACTTCGGGTTCTGGCACGATTTCGGGTTCTGGTTTAGGCAGGGGCTCTGGCTCTGGGGCAGGCTCTGGCATCGGGACGATCTTGATCGCCTGCTTTTCAGGCGTCTGAACCGCGCCGCGCCAGCTTTCTGGTTGGCCGAAGAAAACTTCGCGGTTGAACGATCCGTTGGGGGGGACGGCCACGAAGGACGCCGGAGCAAATCCGTGCTCTACAGCAAAGGCTTCGGCCTCTTCCAATGTGTCACGGGCGACCGCCGCAATCTGGACCTGTCCGGATTTTTCAACCCAGTCAAAATCCAGCTGGTCCACCGCATAGGGCGTTGCGCCGTCAAGAGCCGCTTCGACCTGAGCGTCAGCGACATTGCCGTCGCTTTGGATGGACAGGTATTTGATCTGGTCATTCGGCACGATCAGTTTGACCGCGACGCCGTTCTTGTCTGTTGCGTCAGCCTGTTCGCGAAGCCCAGCCATCGCTGCGCCTAGGTCGCCGTCAAAGCCAGCTGTGCCAAGTTCGGCCCAGCCGCCAGCAACCCGCTTCAAAAGCGTAATGCCGTCAAAAGACAGATTAAGTGCAAAATCCGGTTTCATGAACGTGTCTTTACCATCAGCGTTTGTCCGAGGGGAGTCGCAACTGCGTGTCAGCACACAATAAAGCAAAGGTTTGCCGACGAAATATCGCTCGCTTGAAGCCATTCAAGTGGCTTGCCATGTTGATGGGGTGATCGGCTTAGGTCACATATTTTGGAGACTTCATATGAAGCTTGTGCGCGCTTTGACCATTGCATCCCTGATTGCCTTGCCGATTTTGGCATGGAACAGCCCCGTTTTCGCAGGCGAAAGCGATATCGCCGCGCGGCTCAGCGTATCAGGCGAAGGCGTCGCGACTGCTGTTCCTGATATGGCGACCATCACGTTGGGCGTTCGTGCGCAGGCGGAGACCGCCAGCGATGCGCTGGACGAGACATCGGCAGTGGGGGCGGATATTCTGGCAAAGCTGGAAGAATTCGACATCGAAGCGCGCGACGTCCAGAGCTCTGATCTGTCGTTGAACCCGATTTATACGCGGAACAACTCAGGCAATGAGGCGCCTTTGATCGTCGGGTTCGAGGCATCGAACCGCGTCACGGTGCGCGTTCGTGACCTTGATCGTTTGGGTGCCGTTCTGGGGGCCGTAACGGGCGAAGGGGCGAACCAGATGTACGGCCTTAACTTTGGCTTTGAAGATACCGATACGATGATGGACGAGGCCCGCCGCAAAGCCGTTGCCGATGCCCGTGCCAAAGCCGAGTTGTACGCCGAAGCTGCCGGCGTGACACTGGGCCGTGTGATCAGCCTGAGCGAACAGGGCGGTTATCGACCCGTGCCAATGCCTGTTGCAGAAATGCGGATGGCGGCTGACTCGGTGCCGATCGCGGCTGGTGAAAGCGCGCTATCGGCATCCGTTTCGATGGTGTTTGAGATCGTCCAGTAGGGCTAGGTGCTTAGCTCTTCTTTGAGTGAGGTCAGCACATAAACCCGTATAGCCGAGGCAAGGCCCGTGTCGATTTCACGGGCCGCGTCAATTTCGGCCGCCAACTGGTTCAGGGGTTTTTCTTGTCTCTCGGCCAAGCGCCTGAATTCAAGCCAGAATTCATCTTCAAGTGAAACCGACGTGCGGTGGCCTTTTAGGGTCAGGGATCGTTTAACAGGTGGTCCGCTCATTCAACTCTTCTTACCGTCCAAATCGCGCTTTGCGCGCTCGTTATTTGCTTTATCGACCGATTTCTGATGTTTTGTCCGGCCGAATTTTACAGCATTTTCATCCGCTTGTGCGCGTTCTTCCGAACGCTTGCGGGCTTTTTTGAAACGGTTGAGGTTGATGACTTGTGCCATAACGTCATCATACCTCAACCGTTCGCTTCGTCCAGCGTGCTATGCGGGGGACATTCGACTGGGACGAAGATACCAGTACCAGATGCGGTAGGCTTCCAGTAACGCGAGGGGTGTAAAGTGCACGATAGCTGCGGTCGGATCGCGCCAGTCATGCAAAGCTGCCCAGTGGACCAGTGTCAGAACCGCCGCCGGATAGGTCCATCGTTGCAGGGTTTTCCAAGCGGGGCCCATCTTGCGCACGAAGTAGTCCATCGACGTCACCGCCAGTGGGATGAAGATCGCGAAGGCGGCCCAGCCGGTCCAGATATAAAGCCGTGGCAGTTGGTGCAGCATCCGTTCAATGGTGGCGGCGTCGTAGATGTAGAACACTGTGTGAAGCGCGGCGTAGGCGAAAGCTGCAACGCCAAAGTAGCGGCGGTTCTTTCGCAACCATCGGGGGCCGCGCCAGCCATTAAACAGCATGCACAGCGGTGTTGCGATCATGGCGATGATCAGGAAGCGGGCCGAAAATTCGCCCGTGGGGTGAAGCAGAATGTGAATGATGCGGGGATTGGTAGACGTGGCGATTTCATACGCCATGCCGAACGCAGGCAGGGATAGAACAATCCAGAGCCAATAGGGGGAAAGCCGGGACATGATGGGCCTCGTTATTACGTGCTAAAACCAAATAGCCGAGGTGATACGTGCGTCCGTCGGATTTCCGTCGAAAAAAAATCGCGATCTTTTCAGACCGCGATCTTTTTTAAAATCTTCGGGGATGGATCAGTCTTTGGGGCCGATCATGTCCTCGGGGCGGACAATTTCGTCGAATGTTTTTTCATCCACAAAGCCCAGTGCAATCGCCTCTTCCTTGAGGGTTGTGCCGTTCTTGTGGGCTGTCTTGGCAACCTTGGTCGCGTTGTCATAGCCGATGGTCGGGGCCAGCGCTG
>CATNDK010000307.1 GCA_950096585.1 Thalassococcus halodurans
GTTTAGCTGGCAAGATGAAGACGGGGCGCGGCGCCCTGCTTCATCTTGCCGGATAAACTCCCGCCGGAGGCTGGCCGGGCATCGTGGCCCGGCGCAGCGGTTCTTTTGGGGATCACGCCTCGGCGTCTTCCTCTTCGTCGCCCTGGTCGGCGATCCAGGCGACCGAGACCACGGTCTCGCCGGCGCGGGTGTTGAAGACCCGCACGCCGCCGGCGCTGCGCGACCGGAAGGAGATCCCGTCCACCGGCACCCGGATCGACTGGCCGGTGGAGGTGGCCAGCATGATCTGGTCCCGCGCCTTCAGCGTGTCGGCAATATCTGTGTCATCCTGATTTATGACCAGAACCACAGGTCCATAGGGTAGGAACAGATCAATCGTCCAGTCGGCAACCATACGCCCGTTGATCTGTTGCCACTGCTTGGGTTTGGGGCCGCCAGCACGCGTCCCGCGACCTGCCGCGACGATGATGGTTGCTGTGGTCATAAAGGGTTCCTCAGGATTTAGCACTTCCTAGGCTTTGACAGGGTGGCGCGCAATCGTCCGAAGGTATTTGCTTAATTTTTAGGCATGTGCCTTTTTGCTGGCCGGAAATCGTTCTATTGCCGTTGATCAAGGCAATGCTGCGGGTTAGCTCGAAGTAGATGCACAATGAATAGGCGCTAAATCTTGCGTATTGGGTCCGCTGATATCCCAAAACCGGTTCTTCTCGCTCCTTTGGCGGGAATCACCGATTTGCCGTTCCGAACACTGGTCTCCAGTTTCGGTGCCGGTCTTGTTGTGAGCGAGATGATCGCATCGCAGGAACTGGTACAGGGCAAGTGGGCGACACGCGAAAAGGCCGAGCTTGGTTTTGGCGTTGAAAATACATCGGTCCAGCTTGCCGGTCGCGATCCCGTTTGGATGGCAGAGGCCGCCAAACTGGTAGAAGGCAACGGTGCCAAGGTGATCGACATTAATATGGGGTGCCCCGCGAAAAAGGTCGTGGGTGGGTACTCCGGCTCTGCGCTGTTGCGCGATCTGGATCATGCCCTGCGCCTGATCGAGGCCGTTGTTCAGGCGGTGGACGTACCTGTGACGCTGAAAACCCGACTGGGTTGGGATGACGACAGCCACAATGCGGATCAACTGGCCAAACGGGCCGAGGCCGCCGGCATTCAGATGATGGTCATCCACGGGCGCACGCGCTGTCAGTTTTACAAAGGTCGCGCCGATTGGGCGGCGATTTCAAAGATCAAAGAAGCAGTAGACATACCAGTGATAGCAAATGGTGATATTTGTTCCGCCGCGGATGCGCGCAGTGCGCTTGACGCGTCTGGCGCGGATGGCGTGATGATCGGGCGGGGCGCGCAAGGGCGTCCCTGGATTTTGGCGCAGATCGCGGCCGAGCTGTATGGCGGCCCCGCGCCCAGCGTGCCGGAAGGCAGCGAACTGGTCGATCTGGTGTCCGGTCACTACGAGGCGATGCTGGATTTCTACGGCTCTGATCTGGGCCTGCGTGTCGCGCGCAAGCATCTGGGTTGGTATATGGACAACGCGCGGACACCGGTTGCGTTGCGCAAACGTGTCCTGACAGCAAAAACCGCAGCCGAGGTTCTGGCGCTCTTGCCTGATGCTTTGGCCGATCATCCCGAACTTGATGAGGCCGCAGCATGAACACCGGCCTAGAATTCGCGCTTTGGTCTTCACTACCTGTGCCTGCCATTCTGATCGATGGTTCTGATCTGATTGCGGATCTGAACCCCGCGGCTGAAGGGTTCATGAACAATTCGACCAAGACGCTGCTTGGTCAGCCCGTCTGGGATAAACTGGCTGTTGATGCTCCGCTTGAGGCCAGCTTCAAACGGGCCCGCGAACAGGGCACGCCTTTGTTTGTGAATGATGTCGATGTCGGCACAGGCAACCGCCCACCCTTGGTCTGTTCACTGCACATCGCGCCAATTCAGAACCAGCCGGGTTGGATGATAATGCTGATCAGCCCCCGTGAGTTGGCCGGGCGTATGACGCAGAACCATTCTGTGAACTCGGCAGCCAAATCCGCAATCGGCATGGCCGAGATGCTGGCGCATGAAATCAAGAACCCTTTGGCAGGCATCACCGGCGCTGCTCAGCTTTTGTCGATGAACCTGAACAAGGAAGATCTGGAGCTGACCGACCTGATCGTCGCGGAAACCCGTCGCATCGTAAAGCTGCTGGAGCAGGTCGAACAGTTCGGAAACCTGTCCGCGCCCGAGCGCAAAGCCGTCAACATCCACGATGTTCTGGACCGCGCACGCCGTTCGGCCCTGTTGGGGTTCGGCGGGCATATGAAGATTATCGAGGACTATGATCCGTCCTTGCCACTGGCCTACGGTGATCCGGACCAGCTGCTGCAAGTGGTGTTGAATCTGGTTAAAAACGCGTCCGAAGCCGCTGACCCGCAGCAGGGTGGGACAATCCGGCTTCATACGTTCTACGAACACAGTTTCCGCCTGCGCAGATCGGACGGAACAGGGCAGTCGCTGCCCCTTCAGATCGAAATTATCGACGATGGTCCGGGGTTGCCGCCGGACATTGAAGGAGATGTTTTCGACCCGTTTGTTTCTGGCAAGGAAAACGGTACGGGGCTTGGCCTCGCGCTCGTGTCCAAAATTATTTCTGATCACGACGGATGGATTTCCGTCGACAGCGTCCCCGGGAAAACACGCTTCCGCATTTCCCTGCCGCTGGCCCCCCGTGACGCAAAGGAGACCGACTGATGGACGGTACAGTTCTTGTAGCTGATGATGATCGCACGATCCGGACAGTTCTGACGCAGGCGCTGACCCGCGCGGGGTGTAAGGTACATGCGACGTCGTCCTTGACGACGTTGATGCGCTGGGTGGGCGAAGGAAAGGGCGATGTGGTTATTTCCGACGTCGTCATGCCGGACGGCAATGGTTTGGAAATGCTGCCGAAAATCCATCAGGATCGACCAGACCTTCCGGTAATCGTGATTTCCGCGCAGAACACAATCATGACCGCCATTCAGGCCGCCGAGGCCGAGGCGTATGATTATCTTCCCAAGCCGTTCGACCTGCCGGACCTGATGAAGCGCACGGCGCGCGCGTTGGAAAACCGCAATGTCGCCCCGCGCAAGGACGAGCCCTCTGAAAACGCGGACGGGCCCGAAGAGCTGCCGCTGATCGGTAAAACCCCTGCGATGCAGGCGCTTTACCGACTGGTCGCGCGGGTGATGAACACCGATCTTCCGGTTCTGATCTGTGGAGAAAGTGGCACGGGTAAGTCTTTGATCGCGCGTGCAATTCATGACTTCTCGGATCGTCGTATGTTGCCGTTCGTAACCGTGACTGCCGCCGATCTGTCCGATCTGGAAGGCCCTGCACGCGTTCTGGCGCGGGTGAAAGGTGGGACGCTGCTGATCGATGAAATCGGCGATATCGACGATGAAATCCAGGCGCGGATCGTTCGCATGATGGATGTTCCGGGCGAACATGTGCCGCGCTTTATGGCCACCAGCCAAACAGACCTGTCGCAGGAAATGGAAAACGGCCGTGTGCGCCGCGATCTGTACTATCGCCTATCCGGTGCCACCGTTGCCGTGCCGTCGCTGCGTGAACGGGTCGAAGATATTCAGCTGCTGACCGACCACTTCCTTGCCCGCATCGAACGAGAAGGCGGGCCCAAGCGTTGGTTGTCTGATGATGCGGGCGAGGTTTT
>CATNDK010000308.1 GCA_950096585.1 Thalassococcus halodurans
ACACCGCCAGCAATCATCATCTCGGCCTCACCGGACTTGATCGCACGGGCGGCTGTGATCAGCGCGTCCATGCCAGAGCCGCAAAGGCGGTTCATTGTGGTGCCGGGAACGGATTCAGGCAGACCGGCCAGCAGGGCAGACATGCGCGCGACGTTGCGGTTGTCTTCGCCCGCTTGGTTGGCACAGCCATAGATCACCTCATCCACAGCGGCCCAGTCGATGTCGTGCTTGGCCATCAGCGCCTTGATCGGGATCGCACCCAGATCGTCAGCGCGCACGCTGGACAGTGTTCCGCCAAAGCGGCCGATGGGCGTGCGGATGTAGTCGCAAATATATACGTCGGTCATGATTATCCCCTTACAGCGTTGGCACGATCAGATCGGCGACGGTGCCTTGCACCTTCAACTCGCCACCTGTCACAGCCTGCAATTCCTCTAGCGAGATCTGTGGCAGCTTTTCACGCAGAACGAAATGCCCGTCCTCGATATCGATCACCGCAAGGCTGGTATAGACGCGGGTCACACAGCCAACGCCCGTCAGCGGCATGGTGCATTCGGCCACCAGTTTCGGATCACCTTTCTTGGTGACGTGATCGGTGACAACCGCCACACGCTTTGCACCATGAACAAGGTCCATCGCGCCGCCCACCGCGGGCACGCCTTTGCCGGTCGACCAGTTGGCCAGATCACCGTTTTGCGCCACTTGGAACGCGCCAAGGATGGCCACGTCCAGATGTCCGCCACGGACCATGGCAAAGCTGTCTGCATGGTGGAAGAACGCCGCGCCGTCCTTCAGCGTGATCGCCTTTTTACCGGCGTTGATCAGATCCCAGTCTTCTTCTCCCTCGGCAGGGGCAGCACCGAAGTTCAGAACGCCGTTTTCAGTGTGATAGATCGCTTCACGACCTTCGACCTGATACTGGGCCACCATTTCGGGAAAGCCGATGCCAAGGTTCACATACGCGCCGTCTTCAATGTCTTGCGCCGCGCGCCACGCGATCTGCGCGTTGCTCAGCTTAATCTCTGCGAAATCGGTCATGGGTATACGGCTCCTTCGCGGTTCAGCACTTCTTCCTGCTGCGGGTTGGCGATTTCGACGATGGAATTGACGAAGATGCCGGGGGTGATGACCTGTTCGGGGTCAATACCGCCAGCAGGCACAAGCTTGGTCACCTGCGCGATGGTGTGGCGCGCTGCCATACACATCAATGGGTTAAAGTTACGCGCCGCCAAACGGTAGGTCATGTTGCCCATGGGATCGCCCAATTCGCCCTTAACCAAGGCAAAGTCGGCTTTCAGCCAGCGTTCCTGCACATAGGAGCGGCCGTCAAATTCGCCGACCGGTTTGCCCTTGGCCAGATCGGTGCCATAGCTGGTCGGTGTGTAGAACGCGGGAATGCCTGCGCCGCCTGCACGGATACGTTCGGCCAGCGTGCCTTGCGGAACAAGCTCAAGCTCGATCTTGCCGTCCAGATAGCGTTCGGTAAACGCACGCGGGTCTTTGCTTTTGGGGAAGGAACAGATCAGCTTGCTGACCATATCCTCGCGGATCATCGCCGCAAGGCCCACATCGCCGTTGCCTGCGTTGTTGTTGATCACTGTCAGGTTTTTCGCGCCTTTATCGATCAACGCGTGAATAAGTTCGATCGGGCCACCAGACCCGCCAAACCCGCCGATCATCACAGTCGCCCCGTCAGGGATGCAGGCGACGGCCTCGGCGGCGGATGCACATGATTTGTCCATTGCCGGTTCTCCTTTTGCTTTGCGCAAGGTTTAGGGCAGGGCACGGGCGCGGTTAAGGAAATCTGTGCGCATATTGAACTTTGTTCGAAATCTGATATCGCGTGTTCACATGGTGAACAGAACAGACTTTGTAGGCTCTTTGGCCAAGGGTTTGCGGGTGATCGAGGCATTCAACGCCGATCATCCCCGTCTTTCCGTATCTGAGGCCGCGGCGCGCACAGGGTTGGATCGGTCCACGTCGCGGCGGTGTTTGCTGACGCTGCATGAGCTTGGCTATGCAGACTACGACGGGAAGTATTTCCAGCTGACGGCGCGGGTGTTGCGGTTGGGCATGGGGGCGCTGTCGGCGCTACCTTTGCCGCAGATCGTGCAGCCTTGGTTGGACCAGCTTTCCGAACAGGTCGCGCAATCGGTGTCTGTTGCTTTGTTGGACGAGACCGAGATCGTCTACATTGCGCGCGCGGCCCAGAAACGGGTGATGTCCATCGGCCTGATGCCCGGATCGCGCCTTCCAGCGCATTGCACATCAATGGGGCGGGTTTTGTTGGCTTCGCTGCCCGAAGATAAGGCGCGTGCCGTAATTGACCAATCCGACCTGTCGCCGCGTACCCCCAACAGCCTGACCGATCCGGACGAGATAATGGCCCGTCTGACGCAGGTCAGGTCGCAGGGTTACGAGATTATCGATCAAGAGATCGAGATGGGTCTACGTTCTATCGCGGTTCCGGTGTTGAACGCCCATGGACGGACGGTGGCGGCGTTGAACCTTGGCGTGGCAGCTGTGCAGCTGGATGCGGGCGAATTGAAAGACCTGTACCTGCCCCAATTGCTGCGCGTTCAGGCGGGCCTGAGGCGCGTGCTGGCCTAGGGAATTCACAAAGCTTGTCATCGATGGAAAAGGGCGAAAGGGTGGGGCAACAAACCCCATGACGGAGCCTGCTATGCCAGACAGCACATTTACCCATCAGGCCGAAGAAGACATTAGAAACAATGACATACAGATTTGGCTGAACGGTCAGGTTGTTCACAAGGACGATGCCAAGGTGTCGGTATACGACTCGGGCTTTATGCTGGGCGACGGCGTTTGGGAAGGCATGCGGCTGTATAACGGGACATGGGCGTTTCTGGATGAACACATGGACCGCTTGTTCGAGGCTGCCAAGGCGATTGATCTGGACATCGGGATGGACCGCGCGGCGCTGATCCAGGCGTTGAAGGACACGCAGGCGGCGAACGGGATGACCACCGACGCGCACGCACGGTTGATGGTGACGCGCGGTGTCAAAACCCGACCTTTCCAGCATCCGGCCCTGTCGCAGCAAGGTCCGACGATCACCATCATCATGGAGCATTCGCGCCCGTCGATCCCGCGTCCGATCCGGCTGGCGACGGTGCCGCATATCCGCGGCCTGCCCATGACGCAGGACCCCAAGCTGAATTCACACTCCAAGCTGAATTGCATCCTTGCCTGTATCGCCGCCGAAAAGGCCGGCGCGGATGAGGCGCTAATGCTGGACGTGCATGGCTTTGTGAACACGACCAACGCCTGCAACTTTTTCATCGTGCGCAAAGGCGAGGTTTGGACCTCGACCGGCGACTACTGCATGAACGGGATTACGCGCAGAAAGGTGATCCAGATCTGCCGTGATCTGGGTGTTCCTGTATTCGAGAAAAACTATTCCTTGGTAGACACTTACGGCGCGGATGAGGCGTTTTTGACCGGTTCGTTCGGGGCGCAGACGCCAGTCAGTGAAATCGACGGGCGGCCCATTGGTGACGGACAGTTGGGGCCTGTGACGGCGCGTATCCGAGAGGCCTATCAGAAACTGGTGGGGGCCGCGTGATGGAGCCGAAACGCATTGCAATGTGGTCCGGTCCGCGCAACCTGTCCACCGCCATGATGTACGCCTTCGCCGCGCGGGGTGACTGCGCCGTCTGGGACGA
>CATNDK010000309.1 GCA_950096585.1 Thalassococcus halodurans
TTCCGGAAATCGAGACGGTCGCGATTGAGGTCTTCATCTTATGTCCTTCTCTGTCATACCAGCGCCAGCTTCCCCGCGCCTTGATCGCCGCGTTAAGCGGACTTCAGCTCTGGCTCGACCGTTTCAAGCAGGGCTTTGCGCAGCCCGTCCTGATCTAGTGGCGTGCCAGAGAAATGCGCCCATGCATGAACGCCTTGGAAGAAAAACAACTCGTAACCGGAAATCACGTCCAGACCGGTAGCCTCGGCATCGGTCAGGAATTGCGTATCAACGGGCGTATAGACCGCATCAAAGGCCCATTCCGCGCCTTTCATGGCCGACGCCGCAAGCGGTGTGCCGCCATAGCCGATCATGCCAACAGGCGTTCCGTTCAGCAGACCCGTTGCACCGGCAGCAGCCACGAGCGCGTCTGTTTCCACAACGATCTTGGTGTTGCTGCCCAAAGCTGCCAGCTCATCCGCCAGCGCCTTAGCCTTGTCCGCCTCACGATCCACCAGCCGCAGTTCCGACGCGCCCAGTTCGACCAGACCAAAGGCAAGCGCACGGCCAACACCGCCGGTGCCGATCAGACAGCAAACGCCCGGTGCCTTGTCAGCACGGGCCAGACGATAGGCCGCGATAAAGCCGCTGTAATCGGTGTTCTGGCCTTTCGGACCGTCGGCTTCGAACAGAACGGTGTTCACGGCACCGATGGCGCGGACCATCGGATCGTCGATGGTCACAACCTTGGCCGCGCGTTCTTTGTAGGGATAGGTCACGTTGATCCCGCGATAGCCGCGTTCGACGCATTTGCCGAACACAGTATCGAAGTCTTCGTTCATATCCTTCGGGATCAGACGGTCATACTGCACCTCCATGCCATTCTGCTGGCCAGCCAGCCGGTGCAGCAAGGGAGAGCGGGACCGCGCGATATTGTCGCCGATCAGACCCAGTTTAAGATCCGGCTTGGCCGTCATCAGGTGTTTTCCTTTTTAGCGAAGATGCGGGATTTGCCCCATGCCCAGACCGGTGTCTGGCTGACAAAGATCAAAACCACTGCGATCAGAAGAACGGTGGACAGCGGGCTGCCGAAGACACCGGCAAAAAAGTTGCCCAGATCTTCACGCTCCGAAATGATCGCGCGACGCCAGTTGTCGTCCAGAAGGCGCGACAGGATCACACCCAGAATGACCGGCCCCAGCGGATAACCGTAGTGGCGCATGAAGTAGCCAAAGACACCAAAGCCCAGCATCCAGTAGACATCGGTGATCGAGTTGTTCACCGCAAACGCGCCCACGATGGACAGCAGCATGATCAACGGGATCAGCACGCTGCGGGGCATTTCGACGATCTTGGTGAACAGCTTGATCCCTGTCAGGCCGAACAGAAGCATAAAGCAGTTCGCCATCACCAGACAGCCAACGATGAACCAGAACATATCCGGCTGGTCGATCATCAGCATCGGGCCGGGGTTCAGACCGTGAATGAACAGCGCACCGATCATGATCGCGGTGACCGCGTCACCGGGGATGCCCAGTGTCATCATCGGAATAAATGCCCCGCCCACGGCGGCGTTGTTGGCGGTTTCAGGCGCCACAAGCCCCTCCATCGCACCATCGCCGAATTCACGATCGGGGTTCTTGGTGACACGTTTGGCGTGGTCATAGGCCATCAGCGCCGCGATATCGCCACCGGTGCCCGGCAGCGCGCCAATGGTCACCCCGATAGTTGATGTCTGCACAGACAGCGGCAGGTGTTTTTTCACGGTCGCCAGCGACGGCACAATGCGGGTGATCTTTTGGCGCACGGCGTCCTTGTCGACGTGGTGCAACTGCAGCAGCGCCTCGGACACACCGAACATACCGATCATCACCGCGATGAAGGAAATACCGCCCTCCATCAGGCGGAAGTCAAAGGTGAAGCGTTCCGCAAATGTCAGCGGGTCACGGCCCACAGCGCCAATGGCGATGCCCAAAGCACCAGCAAAGATGCCCTTCACAAGGCTGCCTTGGCTCAGCGAGCCAACCAGCAGAATGCCTAGGATCGCAAGCAGCATGTAGTCGCGAGGCTGGAATTTCAGGGCGAAGTCAGACACGAAGGGCGCCGCCAGCGCCAGAACGCCGATGCCGATAAAGCCACCGATGAAGGACATTACAGTCGTCACACCAATGGCGGTGCCTGCCTCGCCGCGTTTGGCCATGGGATAGCCATCAAGCGCCGTCGCAATGGCCGAAGGTGCACCGGGGATATTCAGCAGGATCGCCGTCCGCGACCCGCCGTAAACGCCGCCCATATAGATGCCGATCATCAGCGAGATCGCCGGATAGACATCCCACGAGAAGGTAAAAGAAATCAGGATCGACACGGCCATCGTCACCGACAGGCCGGGGATCGCGCCGACATAGACACCGGCAAAGGTGCCAAGACCGACCAGCAGCAACAACTGCGGGTCCGAGAAAACGGTCAGGAAGTGCATCAACGTTTCCATCACTGCGCCCCCCCTGCAAAGACGTTACGGAAAAACTGGATCAACTCGGCCTCGGGCACGATGCCTGCGGGCATCAGAACGGTGAACACGATGCGGAAGATCAGCCAGACCACCACAAGGCTGAACACCGCGATGCCCACGGTCCAGCCCCAGCTACGCTTGCCAAGGATCTTGATCGCGGCGATCAGGAACAGCGCCGATGTGGGCAGAAAGCCCAAGGGTTTCAGCAGAACACCGAAGGCCACCAGAAACAGCGCGAACATCACAACAGTCAGCGGCAGGATGTCTTTGATCAGGCTTTCCGTGCGATCCAACGGCAGTTTCGCCGTGTTCCACAGAATGACAGCCGCACTCAGCACCATGGCCGCCGTTGTGGCCATCGGGATGGCCCCCGGTGAAGACAGGGCATCAAAGCCCGCAATGCCATAGGCGCTGTTCAAAAGGAAAAGGCTGGCCAGCAACATCACAAGGGCAAAAACCAACTCGCCCGGTCTGCGCTTGTCCGGCTCTCCGCCGGGTGTGGCATCGGAAGTGCCATCGTGGTGGTCCGGATCGATGTGTTGCATGGGCCTCCCCCAGTGTTGTCGTCTTAAAGTCAAAGGACGCCGCACCTCTTTTATGAAATGCGACGTCCAAGGTCCGGCAGGTCACAGGGACCTGCGACGGGGATGGTGCTTATTCGCCCGGACGCGCGATGCCGAACTCTTCAGGCGACGCTTTGGTCAGACCTGCGTCCTGCAGAAGCCATGCAGTGCCTTGCTGCCACTTGGACAGGAACGCGTTTGCTTCGTCACCGGAGATACCCATCAGGGTAAAGCCGCGGCCTTCCATCAGTTCGATGAAATCAGCGTTCTGCGCGCCTTCAGCATAAGCTGCGGACAGTTTCGCAACTGCGTCATCAGGTGTGCCTTTGGGTACGAATACGCCAAAGAACGGGCCCCACGGCAGGTATGTGTTGTAGCCATCGTTAACCTCTGCAACGGCTTCAACACCCGGCAGCTTGTCGCTTTCAGCTGTGTCGAAAACGGCCAGCGCCTTCATGTTGCCAGCGCGAACGCCTTCGATCGCTGCACCCAGAACCGCAGGCATCACGTCGATCGCGCCACCTTGCAGACCTGTCAGGGCCGGGCCGTCACCGTCGTAAGGAACAGCGATTACGTCCAGTTCGCCCTCAACAGCGTTGATCATCGCTGTCACAACGGACGGCAGACCACCGGG